>CAVGKO010000048.1:0-9605 GCA_963629885.1 Anaerobutyricum sp. | reverse complement strand
TTGCAGCAATCCTGCCTCATGCACGTGATGTAATGGCAAGATTGCAGCAATCCGCCCTCATACATGAGATGTATCAAGCAAGATTGCAGCAATCCGGGTTCATACATGTGATGTAATGGCAAGATTGCAGCAATCCGCGCCCATACATGTGATGTAAGAAGCCGGGATTGCAGCAATCCGGGTTCATACACGTGAAGTAATGGCAAGATTGCAGCAATCCCGGCTCATACACGTGATGCAAGAAGCAAGATTGCAGCAATCCGGGTTCATACATGTGATGTAATGGCAAGATTGCAGCAATCCTGCTTCATACACGTGATGCAAGAAGCAAGATTGCAGCAATCCTGCCTCATACATGTGATGTGCCAGCAAGAATGCAGCAATCCGCCCTCCATGCAAGCGGCGCGAGCGTTAGAAATTGCAACGGACATCCCCTCACACACCATGCTGCCCCCTTATTGCCCACACGTTCCCTACATCAAAAGAATGCTTGCAAAGTTTAGTATGAGATTCCGTGTCGGGGCACGGAATGACATGGGGTGGGAGGCTTGCGGTATGGAAATAGATGCCCTTATTGCCCGGAATGACATGGGTAGGCGTGGGGCGGTTATACTGCGAAGGTAAGTGGCGTGCCGGCGTTTACAGCTTGATTTCTTTCAAAATCTTGAGGGTTGCTCCGGCGTTGCCGTGGACGAACTCTCCGGCACTCTTTCCCTCCATCTCCAACTTTTCGCGGGAGGTGAGCAGCTCGTCCATCTTGCTGAAGAAGGACTGCTTGTCGGACACGGAGAAACCTCCGCCTACGCTTATAAGGTCGCGTGCCTCCTTAAACTTATGGTATTTGGGACCAAACAAGACTGGGATGCCGTAGACAGCTGCCTCCAGGGTGTTGTGGATGCCTGCCCCGAAGCCGCCGCCGATGTATGCCACCGTGCCGTAGCGATAGATGGAGGAGAGCAGTCCGAAGCTGTCCACAATCAAACAGTCCTTGCCCTCCAACAGCGACGCGTCCTGCTTCACATCCGAGAGACGTACGGAGGGACGTTTCAGTAGTGATTCGATATACATCAGATGCTCGCGGTGTATCTCGTGCGGAGCAATGATAAGCTTCATCTCGGGATGGGCATTGAAGTAGGGGATGAGTATCTCTTCGTCCTGAGCCCATGAGCTTCCGGCAATGAGGGTGAAGTGCTCTCCTTCGCCAACAAAGCGTTTCACGTTGGGCAGTTCGCGAGCCTGGCCAAGCACGTCAAGCACACGGTCGAAACGGGTGTCGCCGGCAACGGTAACGTTCTTTATTCCATATTTGCCAAGCAACGATGCCGAGGGCTCGTCTTGCACAAAGAGGTGCGTGAAGCAGTGGAGCACCTTGCGATAGGGGGAGCCAAACCAGCGGAAAAACAACTGCTCGGGGCGGAAGATGGCGGAGATGATATAGGTAGGGATATTCCTGCGCTTCAGCTCACATAAGTAGTTAGCCCAAAACTCATACTTGATGAATATGGCAATCGCGGGGTTCGCAAGGTCCAAGAACTTCTTTACCCTATAAGGAGTATCAAACGGGAGGTAGCAGATGACATCCGCCCCGCCGTAGTTCTTCCTCACCTCGTATCCCGAGGGCGAGAAGAAGGTGAGCAGTATCTTATACTCCGGATGCTCGGCGCGGATTTTCTCAATCATGGGACGCCCCTGCTCAAACTCGCCCAAAGAGGAGGCATGAAACCAGATATACTTTGCCCCGCGGTCAATCTTGCCACGGAGAATGGTGTTTGTCCGCCATTGCCCAAGGCGCATAATCCGTGCCTTCCTATGGAACGGAGATATCAGTGCTACGATAAAAGCGTAGAAGTGGATTGCCAGGCTATACATTCTTGTCTCTTACTTAAGCACCTCAATAGCTCTCTTTATTCTGCGGATGGATTCCTCCTTACCCAAGGCCTCTGTGATGTCGAAGATATGGGGGCCTTTGCCTTCGCCCACCAACGCCAGGCGCGTTGCGTTCATGATGTTGCCAAGGTGATAGCCCTTGCTCTCTATCCATGCCTTCACCTCTTCTTCCGTGCCTTCGATGTCGAACGGCTCACGAAAGCGCAACACCTCGATAAGCTCCGTTAGCTGGGCTGCCGAATCCTCCTTCCAACGTTTCTTCGTTGTCTTCTCGTCGTATTCCGTCGGGGCAACGAAGAAGAACGAACAAGTATCCCACAGGTCCTTGATGAACGACACCCTGCCCTTCATCATGCCAACCACCTTCTCTACATACTCGGGGTCGGCTTTGATGCCGTGGCTTTGGAGGATAGGCATAAACAACGCTGCCACCTCTTTGTTGTCTTTCATCTGGATATATTGGTGGTTGAACCATTTTGCTTTCTCGTAATCAAACCTCGCACCAGCCTTGCTGCAGCGTGAGAGGTCGAAGAGCTTTATGAGCTCATCCATGCTCATTATCTCTTGGTCGTTGCCGGGGTTCCATCCCAAGAGGGCAAGGAAGTTTACCACAGCCTCCGGCAGGTAGCCGCTCTCGCGATAGCCCGAGGAGATGTCGCCTGTCTTGGGGTCGTGCCACTCAAGAGGGAAGACGGGGAACCCAAGGCGGTCGCCGTCGCGCTTGCTCAGCTTGCCGTTGCCCTCGGGCTTCAACAGCAGTGCCAGGTGGGCAAACCGTGGCATGGTGTCTTCCCAACCAAGGTAACGATACAGCAATACATGAAGAGGTGCACTGGGCAACCACTCTTCGCCACGTATCACATGCGTCACCTCCATCAAGTGGTCGTCCACGATGTTTGCCAAGTGGTAGGTGGGCAGCTGGTCTGCCGACTTATACAATACCTTATCGTCCAAAACCGACGAGTTGATGATAACCTCGCCGCGGATGAGGTCGTTTACATGGATGCTTTCGCCCGGCTCAATCTTGATACGTACAACATACTGCTCGCCGGCATCTATCAATGCCTTTGTCTCCTCCTTGGATAGCGTCAGGGAGTTGCGCATCTCGAGGCGGGTGGATGCGTCGTACTGGAAGTTGGGTGTTTCCTTACGCTTGGCTTCAAGCTCCTGCGGAGTGTCGAAAGCGATGTATGCCAATCCGGCATCCAACAGCTGGTCCACATACTGCCTATAGATGCCCCGGCGCTCGCTCTGACGATAAGGCCCCTTGTCGCCCCCGAAGCTCACGCCCTCGTCGAACTTTATACCCAGCCAGGTGAGGGCCTCGATGATATATGCCTCGGCTCCCGGAACAAACCTCTGCGAGTCGGTGTCTTCGATGCGAAGAATCAAATCTCCGCCGTTCTGTTTTGCAAACAAATAGTTGTATAATGCGGTGCGAACACCTCCGATATGAAGCGCCCCCGTAGGACTGGGAGCAAAACGTACTCTTACTTTTCTCTGGGTCATAATTGCTTTGTGTTATATGTGATAGCGCGGCAAAAGTATACCTTTTTTTTCTCTTGCAAACATTTTTGCGTACATTTCGCCCCACAATGAGATGCTTATGAAACTAAAAAACAGTATACACCCGGCAACCTACTTCATAGTGGCAGCGCTGCTGATTGCTTATTTCTTTCCGCGTGAGGGCAAATTCCGTTATCAGTTTTATGAAGGTAAACCTTGGAGATACGGGCTCTTGACAGCCCCGAGCGATTTCCCCATCTACAAGACCGAAGCCGAGGTGGAGGCAGAGCGCGACAGCGTGTTGAGCAAGTTTGAACCCTACTACCGCTTGGACAAGACGGTGGAAGAGGAGGAGGTTGACCGCCTGAAGGAAGCCTATGGCAAGGGCTTGGACAAGAAGGCAACGCCCGCCTATATGCAATACGTTGAGCACAGCCTCGTGGATTTGTATGGCAAAGGCATCATAGCCTCGAAGGAGATGGAGAACTTGAAGAAAAACAAATACACGCAGGTCCTTTTGGTGGAAAACAATGTAGCCCATTCGAGGTATACCAGCGACTTCTTCACGGTGAAGACTGCCTACGAGTTTATCATCAACAACTGTCCCTCGCATCTCGACAAATCCGTTCTCCAGTCGTGCGACATCAACAACTACTTGAAGGAAAATATTGCATACGACGAGGCCACGTCGGAGAAGGTTAAGGAAGACATGCTCCGCGGCGTTGCCCTGGCAAGTGGCATGGTGCAAGCCGGAGAACGCATTGTGGACAGAGGAGAGATAGTGGACAACCATACCTACAACGTATTGCGCTCGCTGAAGATTGTGCACGAAACGAAGTCGGGAGGAGCCCAGCGCCAGAGCATCATCCTCGGCGGGCAGTTCATCTTGGTGTTCGGCATCATCTTCTGCCTCTGGCTTTATCTATGGTCGTTCCGCCCGCAGATATTGCACGACAGGCGCAACGCCCTCTTCCTTGTGCTCTGCATCTTTGTGTGTTGCATACTGACGGAGCTTTGCGTGACCTACTCGTTGTTCAACGTCTACATCCTGCCCCTGGCGATAGTGCCGATAGTGGTGCGCACCTTCTTCGACTCGCGAACCGCCCTCTTTACGCATCTCGTCATCGTGCTGATTTGCTCCCTCATGGTGCCCTTCCCCCACGAGTTCCTGCTGCTGCAAATCATTGCGGGGATGGTGGTGACCTTTAGCCTGAGGGACCTCTCGGAGCGTTCGCAGCTGATACGTTGCGCCTTCTTTATATTCATGTCGTACACCTTGTGCTACATCAGCCTCGCCCTCTATCAGGAGGCGGACTTCAACAAGATAAACTGGCTGATGATACTCTATTTCGGCATCAACTTCATCCTTCTGACGTTCTCTTACATATTGGTATATATCCTGGAGAAGACTTTCGGCTACGTCTCGAGCATCACCTTGGTGGAGCTTTCGAACATCAACACGCCTTTGCTGAAGAAGCTGTCGGAGACGTCCCCCGGCACCTTCCAACACTCCCTCCAGGTATCCATCCTTGCCTCTGCGGCAGCCACCAAGATTGGGGCAAACGCCCAGCTGGTGCGTACGGGTGCCATGTATCACGACATAGGTAAGATGGCAAACCCGGCGTTCTTCACCGAGAACCAAGGCAGCGTGAACCCGCACAGCCAGCTTACCCTCGACCAAAGTGCGAGGATTATCATCAGCCATGTTACCGACGGGGTGAAGATTGCAGAGAAGGCCATGCTGCCCCAGGCTGTCATCGACTTCATCCGCACACACCACGGACAGGGCAAGGCCAAGTATTTCTACAACTCATTCAAAAACCAATACCCCGACAGGGAAATCGACGAGTCGGCATTTACCTATCCCGGTCCCAACCCGTTCTCGAAGGAGACAGCCGTATTGATGATGGCAGACTCGGTGGAGGCGGCTTCGCGTAGCTTGAAGGAGCATACCGAGGAGAGCATACGTCAGCTGGTGGACAAGATTGTTGACGGGCAGATTGCCGATGGGCTGCTGAAGAGTGCCCCGCTGACCTTCCGCGATGTGGAGACAGTAAAGGATGTGTTTGTGGACAAGCTGAAGACGATGTTCCACACACGCATCAGCTACCCCGATTTGAAGAAATAAGTTCCATTGTTCTACGCCGGGTCTACGTCGTAGTGCACCATCAGCTGCTTGAAGGAAGGCAGGCGTTGCATCCGGGCATGGATGGCTTCCAACGTCTCGCGCAAAGGGGCAGTGGGGGCAGAGATGTCAATCTTCATCACAATCTCCCTTATCAGCAAGGTCTGTATGCGGGTGATGGGTGGCGCCACCGGTCCCAACACATGCTCATCTCCCAGGTGGGCTCGCAGCTCCCCGGCATATACCATCGACATCTCCCTCAAGGCTTCCTCGCTGCGACTTCTCAGCACCAACACTATCAGTCGGTGGTAGGGCGGGTACCTAAACATGCTCCTCTCCTCCATCTGCATGCGTGCCATCTCCTTGTATGCCGAGCGCTGCACCATGCGTATCAGAGGGTGCTCAGGCTGTGAGGTCTGCAATATCACCGTGCCCCGTTTGTCTCTTCTCCCGGCACGTCCGCTCACTTGCACCATCAGTTGGAAGGCCCTCTCGTGTGCCCTGAAGTCGGGATAGTTCATCAGCCCGTCGGCATTGAGTATGCCTACCACACTCACGTTGCCAAAGTCGAGACCCTTCGACAACATCTGCGTGCCTATAAGTATCTGCGTCTTCCCCATCGCAAAATCGGATATGATACGCTCGTAGGCCTTGCGGGTGCGGGCTGTGTCGAGGTCCATGCGTTCCATCGTGGCTGAGGGGAACAGCCTCTGCAGCTCTTCTTCCACCTTCTCCGTGCCAAAGCCCATCATCCTTAGCTCCGTGCCGTGGCAGGCGGGACATTCCCGGGGTAGGGGCATGGTGTGGCCGCAATAGTGGCATACCAAGAGGCCTTGATGTTTGTGATACGTAAGGCTCACGTCGCAGTTCACGCAGCGGGGCACCCATCCGCAGCTCCTGCACTCCATCATCGGAGCAAACCCCCTTCGGTTCTGAAACAATATCACCTGCTCCCCACCGTTGAGGGCTTCGCGCATCTTCTCCACCAAGAGAGGCGAGAAGAGGGTGTCTTTCATAATCTTCTTCCTCCTTAGCTCCTTGATGTTGGTTGTGATAATCTCCGGCATAAGGCAGTTGCCATAGCGGGTGGTGAGCTCCACCAATCCGTATTTACCCCTCGTGGCATTGAAGTAAGAATCTATCGAGGGCGTGGCTGAGCCAAGGAGGGTCTTTGCCCCGTGCATCCCAGCCAACACTATCGCCACGTTGCGGGCATGATAGCGCGGCGCAGGGTCTTGCTGCTTATAGCTGCTCTCGTGCTCCTCGTCCACTATAACAAGTCCCAGATGATGGAAGGGGAGGAACACCGACGAGCGAACACCCAACACCACCACCGGCTCTTCGTCGTGAAGCAGATGGTTCCACACCTCCACGCGCTCGTTGTCCGAGAACTTGGAGTGGTAGACCAGCAGCTTGCCGGGAAACAGCTTTGCCAGCCGTTGGGTTATCTGTGTGGTGATGGCTATCTCGGGGAGCATGTAGAGCACCTGGCGGCCCTCCCGCAGTGCTTCGTCAATAAGCCGGACATATATCTCCGTCTTCCCGCTCGAGGTGACCCCGTGGAGAAGGCATACGTCTTTCTCCTTGAAAGCCTCGCGTATCTCGCTCAAGGCTTTCTCCTGTGCGTCGCTCAATTTGTTGAGGGGCTGAGAGGGGCAAGAGGGCATAAAGAGGCGCCCCACCTCTTTCTCGTAGCATTCCAAGATGCCACGCTTTAATATTCCGCGCAACACGGCGGCGTCGCAGCCACTGCCTTCCAGCAGCTCTTTCTTCGACACCTCACGATGTGTTGCCCCGCTCTTTTCGAGGAAACACATCAAGAGCTTTTCCTGCTTCTTTGCCCTCTTTAAGCCGGCAAACACCTCCCCGAGGCGTTCTTCGTTAGTGTATTCTTGCGCGAGGCGAACATATGTTTCGGTCTTTGGCACGAACCCCCGCTTCATCTCCTCGCATACATCCACGGCGCCGCGCCTTAGGAGAGAGGTCACCAGGGGCATCACATTACGCAGCCCCGTCTTCTTCTCTATCTCCGAGACAGTCAGCTTCCGGGCTTCCCCAAAGGCATCCAGCACGGCTTGTTCGCCGGGCCGCAAGGGTGTGTCGGCCTCGAAGTCTGCAAGGAGGGTCACTGCCGTCTCGCTCTCCAGCTTTAGTCCGGAGGGCAGCGCCGCCTTATACACATCCCCCAGCTTGCAGATATAATACGAGGCAATCCACTGCCAGAGCCTAAGCTGCGGCTCGCGCAAGATGGGGGAGGCATCCAGGAGGGCAAATATTTCTTTCGTCTCGAACCCCGCCTTGGGCTCTTGGCTATGCACCCTGAGGACTATGGCTGTGTAGTAACGTTTTTTGCCGAAGTGCACAACAACGCGGCAGCCGGGAGTTACCTCAGCCTCCAGGTCCGCAGGTATACTATATGTATAAACGTTTTCGAGCGGCAGGGGCAATATGACATCGGCATATTTCAATTAGAAAAGGAATGCCGCAGTGATGGACCATCCGCGGTTTTTCGAGCCCACGTCGTATTTGCTTATGCTGTAGTTGTCGGTGAGGCCCAGTCCGTAGTTTACTCCGACCTGCAGATGGCTCACCAGCTCCACGCCGGCGCCGAAGTTGAGACCGGCAGCAAAGGTCTTCTCTTTCACCTGACCCAGGAGGCCATCCAAGAAATCGTCACCTCCCAAGCGGAAGCCGATATACGGACCGGCAGCCAGGTATCCCTTCACTGCGGGCAGCCCGAACTTCCATTTAAGGTTGACAGGGACATCAAGGTAGTTCGACTTCAAGTTCTCATCGCTGTCTTTCAATTTCCATCCCTTCTGCGAATAGAGAATGGCGGCATCCACGCCTACGCCTACCAATGGGAGAGTGGTCTCAATCATCGGACCAATCTGGAAACCCGTTATATTATCCGAATCAATGATATCAGAATTGAAGTGAACCGACGAGATATTCAAACCGCCCTTTACACCAAACTTAACCTTCGCGTTCATAGGCATGGCTGCGAGAGCCATCAAGAGAACTAAAACTGTAAACTTTTTCATTTTTCAATAGTTGTTTTTGTTATGGTCTGCAAATAAACGCACTTTTTGGCGTTTCTGCAACCCTGAAAAGCCCCCTTCCCTCACACATCACGCAGCCCCATCCCCCCCCCACGTCATCCCCGAGGCTACGTCCTCGGGAATCTCATAATAAACAAACATGTGAGTAAAAACATATCCTCTCCGCAGTATAACCAACCCCTCAACACTGTCATTCCAAACTTGATTTGGAATCCCATCCTAAACTTTGCAGCATTCTTTGGATGTGGGGAACGTGTTACAATAAGGCGACGGCACTTCCCACAGCACAAGCCCCATCCCCCATGTCATCCCCGAGGCTACGTCCTCGGGAATCTCATAAAAGAACGAAAGCGGGGGTTGGGACAGAAATATCGGCGAAGAAGCTGCCGCCATTGTTGTCACCATCTTCGGCAAGGGACGGCATTGCACGGAAACGTTTGTCCTTCCTCACATCAAGCCTCATCAGGAGATTCCGGGTCAAAGCCCGGAATGACAGAATGAAAGGGTGGCTCATGCAAGTTGCATGGAGCAAGAAACGCGGTATCTGCGGCTCGTGCAAGTTGCATGGAGCAAGAAACGCGGTTTCCGCGGCCCGTGCAGTTTGCATGGGGCAAGAAACGCGGTTTCTGCGGCTCGTGCAAGTTGCATGGGGCAAGAAACACGCATCAAGGGCCTCGTGCAGTTTGCATGGAGCAAGAAACGTTGTATCTGCGGCTCGTGCAGTTTGCATGGAGCAAGAAACGCGGTTTCTGCGGCTCGTGCAGTTTGCATGGGGCAAGAAACACGCATCAAGGGCCTCGTGCAGTTTGCATGGGGCAAGAAACGCGGTATCTGCGGCTCGTGCAAGTTGCATGGGGCAAGAAACACGCATCAAGGGCCTCGTGCAGTTTGCATGGAGCAAGAAACGTTGTATCTGCGGCTCGTGCAGTTTGCATGGAGCAAGAAACGCGGTTTCTGCGGCTCGTGCAGTTTGCATGGGGCAAGAAACACGCATCAAGGGCCTCGTGCAGTTTGCATGGGGCAAG
>CAVGKO010000047.1:0-9957 GCA_963629885.1 Anaerobutyricum sp. | reverse complement strand
GTGTTCAACGAAGGTTTGAACGTGTGGTTAACCGATTACAGCAAGAGTCCAAACAAAATTGAGTTTCTTAAGTTCGACAATCCTGCAGCTAGCTGCTTGCCCGATTTGGTTAAGACAAATGGTCATATTGCTTACACAGTTCCTTCTTTGGAAGAGGCACTGAAAGGCGCGAAGGTTATCTTTGGCCCGGCAGTATGCGACGAACATCTTACTATCGCTTTCGTTGAGGAAGAAGGTATTGCTATCGAATTAATGGAAGTAAAATAACGTATTAATAATAAGGAGGAAAATATTATGTCAGAAATCAAGACTAAATTTATAAACGACCCCGAACAAGTAACACCGGAATTGTTGGAAGGTTATGTATTGGCTTATCCCGACCAGGTTAAGTTGGCAGCAGAGAATATTGTAGTACGTGCAAATCCGAAGAGTGATGATAAAGTAGCTATCGTTACTTTGGGTGGTTCCGGTCACGAACCTGCATTGAGCGGTTTCGTTGGTGAAGGTATGCTGGACTGCTCTGTAGTGGGCGATATCTTTGCAGCACCGGGTGCTCAGCGTTTGTTCCAGGCTTTGCAGCTGATGAAGCGCGAAGCAGGTATCCTGTTGGTTGTGTTGAACCACTCGGGTGACGTCATGAGTGCAAACATGGCTTGTCAGTTGGCTGAACGTGCAGGTATCAAGGTAAAACGAATCCTTACACACGACGATATCAGTGCCGGTATTGGCGCTCCTGTTGACGACCGTCGCGGTTTGGCAGGTTGCGTGCCTTTGTATAAAATCATAGGTGCTGCCGCAGAAGAAGGCAAATCATTGGACGAACTTGTTGAGATTGGCGAACGCTACAACGAGAGATTGGCTACTTTGGCTGTTGCTATGCGCTCTTGTACACATCCGCAGAACAATGCAACCATTACCGACCTGCCTGCAGGTATCATGGAGATTGGTATGGGACAGCATGGTGAAGGTGGTGGCGGTCAGAAGCCGTTGGTATCTGCCGATGCAACAGCAGCTGAAATGGTTGACTTGCTCTGCCAGCAGTTGAAACCGAAGGCAGGCGACAAGATGATGCTTATCATCAATGGCGTTGGTGCAACCACTCATATGGAGCTCAACATCATCTTCCGTAAGGCATACAAAGAACTGCAGGCTCGTGGTTTGGAAGTGGCCTACAGCCGTATCCAAGAGATTCTGACTGTTCAAGAGCAGGCCGGTTTCCAGATGATTATGGCTATTTTGGACGACGACCATATCGATTATCTGAAGAACAAGAAATCAGACGCTCCGTATTGGACAACTATCGGTAAATAATAGGTGGCATGAAACAATTGAGTATTGAGGCTTTCAAAGGCATGCTTAACAATGCCTTGGCACAAATCAAAGCCCGCGAAGACGAGTTTTCCAAACTGGATGCGGTAATCGGTGATGGCGACCATGGACAGGCTATTGTTACAGCTTTCTCTGTTGTCGTTAAGGGTTCGGAGAAAGGAACGGAATTCAAGTCGATGCTTAACGACATGGGGTTTGGCGTAATGTTGGAAACCAGTGGGTCGACAAGTACTTTGCTTGGTGCATTCTTCTTGGGTATGAGCGATTGTGCAGAAGGAACCGAATTGGATGCCGAGGGCGTGAAGAAGATGTTTGCCGGTGGCCTTGCCAATGTACGGAAACAGACGAAGGCACAGCCGGGCGACAAGACGATGATGGATGCTTTGGTGCCGGCCGTTGAGGCTATTCAGGCATGTCAGTCGGACGACATCAAGGAGATTCTTTCAGCCGGAGCGAAAGCTGCAGTGGAGGGTGCAAAGAAGACGGTGGATATGAAAGCCAACTTCGGTCGTGCCCGCAACTATGGCGAACGTTCCATCGGTTATGCCGATAGTGGGGCAACGTCGTGGAGCTGCATGTTTGCCGCCTTTGCAGATGCCTTATAATTGAAACATTCACTTTTTAATAGAAAAAATAAAATGGCAGATTTAGATGATTTGAGAGAGGGCGTTGACTTTGGTCTTGGTACTTGCTCTCAACAAAAGAGTTTCCATGTAAAGGGTGCAGAAAACCTCCCTTGGGGAATGAAGAACCGTTTGTCTCGTATCTTTAACCCTAAGACGGGTAAGGCGGTGATTCTTGCATTCGACCATGGTTTCATTATGGGCCCGACTTCGGGATTGGAACGTATCGATTTGAATATCGTACCGTTGGTTGACTATGCCGACTGTATCATGTGTACACGAGGTATCCTTCGGTCCACTATTCCGGCAACGGCAAACAAACCTATCTGTTTGCGTTCGGATGCAGGTACGTCTATCCTGACGGACTTGAACGACAATGTGCTGATTGATATAGAGGATGCTATTCGTATGAACGTTTCCGCTATGGCTGTTATGTTGGCTATTGGAGAGGAAGCTCACGAGGCGAAGACTGTGGCAAACCTGTATAAGGCTGTTGATTTGGGCACACGTTATGGTATTCCTATCATGGGTGTGACAGCAGTCGGTAAGCAGATGGCACGCGATGCTCGTTACTTCGGCTTGGCTTCACGTATCTGTGCTGAGAACGGTGCAAACATCGTGAAGACTTACTATTGCGAAGGCTTCGAGAAGGTGGCAGCTGCCACTCCGGTACCTGTTGTGATTGCCGGTGGTAAGAAGTTGCCCGAGCTTGATGCTTTGGAATTGTGTTACAAAGCTATCAACGACGGTGCTGCCGGTGTTGATATGGGACGTAACGTATTCCAGTCTGAGGACCCAATCGCAATGATTCAAGCGGTTCATGCTGTAGTTCACGAGGGTTTGACTCCGCAGCAGGGATTTGAGATGTTTAAGGATTTGTCCAAATAATTAATTCATACTTCAGAGAAAGTGTTGCAAGAGTTTCATTCTATTGGCTTTGCAGCACTTTCTCGTTTATCACACCATTAACATAAAGAGATTGTTATGAAGAAAATATTCACATGCTTGTGTTCAGTCCTTTCCCTGCTTGTAGTTACATCATGTCAGCAGAAGGCTCAGAAACTATTGCTTGCCGGCTCCGGCTGGAATAAGGTCGTTATCATTGACAAAGAGACTAAAAAGATAGAGTGGGAACATCCCCTTCAGGATGGTTGGGAGTGCAACTCGGCTGCTGCCACCCCCGACGGTAACATCTTGTTTGCCTATAGGAAAGGAGCTAAACTTATTACCCGCGACCATAAAGAATTGTGGAACATAGCTGCTCCTGATGGTTGCGAGATGCAGACGGCTCGCGTATTGCCGGATGGCAACTATCTTCTGGCGTGGTGCGGACACCCTGCCAAAGTAATGGAAGTAAGTCCGAGAGGTGAAATTCTTTCGGAGACAACATACGAAACCGGTATTGAAGACCCGCATGCCCAGTTCCGTCAGGTAAACAAGAACAAAGACGGCAACTACTTGATGCCGCTCTTCGCCACCTCTGAAGTGCGCGAGATAGCTCCCGACGGCAAGTTGGTTCAGGTTACAAAGTTGGAAGGCACACCGTTTAGCACAGTGTTGCTCGACAACGGTAACTATATGGTGGCTTGTGGCGACGGACATTCACTAATGGAAGTAGACCTTGCGAAGAGTAAGATTATCCGCAAGATTGGGGCGAAGGATATTGAGGGCGTTTCGCTCTTCTTCGTAGCTCAATTGTTGCCTACGTCGAACAATGGATTGTATATCTGCAACTGGCAGGGGCATGACCCAAGTGCAAAGGAGTCGAACAATCCTCAGTTGATGGAGATAGACGGTAACCAAAAGGTGATTTGGAGCTTGAACGACAACGAGACCTTTGGTATGATATCTTCTGTTTGTCCAATCGACTGAAAAATCAGTAATACATAATTTATAAAAAGACCGGGTTTCGGAAACTCTTTGTTTGAGGGCGTCCGGGAGGATGCTCTCAACGTGTTTGTAAGGAGGGGAAACCCGGTATAAAACAAGATTAGAATCATGAAATTGCAACCAATAGACATATTTATCATCGGGCTTTATTTGCTGGCGATGGTCGTAATCGGGTTAATCCTGAAGAAAAAGGCGTCGAAAAACATGGACTCCTATTTCTTGGGTGGTAAATCGCTTCCGTTCTACATGTTGGGTTTGTCTAATGCTTCCGGTCAGTTTGATATATCCGGCACTATGTGGATGGTCACGCTTGCCTTTATCTATGGTATAAAGAGTGCCTGGGTGCCTTGGTTATGGCCGGTGTTCAACCAAATCTTCCTGATGGTATATCTGTCGGTATGGTTGCGCCGTTCGAATGTGCTGACGGGGGCGGAATGGATATCAACGCGTTTCGGTAAGAATCGCGGTGCCACCTGGTCGCACTCGATTGTTGTCATCTATGCCTTGATAGGTGTGCTGGGTTTCCTCAGCTACGGATTCATTGGCGTAGGTAAGTTTATGGAGATATTCTTCCCTTGGGATTATGTCTCTCAGTTTGTGCCGTTCGACATTCCGGCGGAATACGTTCCGCATGTCTATGGCGTGTTCTTTACAGCGATTGCAACCATCTATGTTATAATGGGTGGTATGCTTAGTATAGTGTGGACCGATGTGGTGCAGTTTGCCATCATGACTATTGCCGGCGTGACTATTGCCGTGATAGCGATGATGAAGGTTAGTCCCGAGACGCTTGCAGCCATCGTACCTGCGGGATGGGATAGTTTGATGCCCGAATGGACGCTCAACTTGCAGTGGATTGACATCTTCAGCGACGTGAACGAAAAGATAATGAACGACCAATATGGATTGTTTGGCATCTTTGTCATGATGATGCTCTTCAAGGGTGTGTTCAACAGTATGGCCGGTCCTGCGCCCAACTACGATATGCAGAAGATACTTTCATGCCGTAGCGGTAAGGAGGCAGCCTTGATGAGCGGTTCGGTGCCGGTTATCTTGCTTGTGCCGCGTTATCTGATGATTATGGGCTTCACGGTGCTGGCGTTGGCATTCTTCAAGGACCTCGATTTGACCACCAAGACGGGGGCAATCGATTTCGAGCTGATTCTTCCCAATGCAATTACTGAGTTTGCGCCCGTAGGTATCTGCGGACTGTTGTTGGCAGGGTTGTTGGCAGCTTTCATGTCCACTTTCGCTTCTACAGCCAATGCGGCTCCCGCCTATATTGTGAACGATATATATAAGAAATACATCAACCCCAACGCCAGCAACAAGACGATGATTCGCGCCAGCTACATTGTGACGCTCATCGTTGTGGTGGTCAGCGTTGTGATAGGCTTCTTTGTGGAGAGCGTCAACTCCGTGCTGCAGTGGATTACCTCGGCACTCTATGGCGGATATATCGCCGCCAACCTCTTGAAGTGGCATTGGTGGCGCTTCAACGGTAACGGTTATTTCTGGGGAATGATTACAGGTATCTTGGCTGCGATGGTCTGCCCGTTTATCTTCGACAACTACACGATGGTCGACGGCCATTTCGTGGAGAGAGTAGGAGAGTATGCCAACAATGCTCCGATGCTGCCGTTGTTCTACTTCCCGGTGCTGTTGGTTGTATCACTGATTGGTTGCGTTGTCGGTACTTATTCCGCACCGGCGGTGGACGACGAGACCTTGGAACGTTTCTATATCACCATACGCCCATGGGGCTTTTGGAAACCCGTATACGACAAGGTGGTTGCCAAATATCCGCAGGTAAAAGCCAACAAGAATTTCGGGCGCGATATGTTTAACGTGGCTGTCGGTATCATTTGGCAGATGTGCCTCACCATTATCCCGATGTATATAGTAATCCGCGAAGGCATGCCGCTGTTGACCAGCGTGCTAATCCTTGCCATCACAACGCTTGTCTTGAAGAAGAATTGGTACGACAAGATGAGCCGCGAGGAAGTGGAGTATAATAAATTGATGAAAGAATTGAATTTGGACGAGAAGAAAGATGACTCCGAGTCCGCTAACTAAAACAGATAGATAAAATGGATAAACTGAAAATTGTAGGCAGTCCGCTGCCCAATATGCCGTGGGAAGACCGCCCTGTAGGTTGTAAGGATGTGGTTTGGAGATATTCGAAGAACCCGGTGATACCGCGTGATATCATCCCGACCTCCAATAGTGTATTCAATAGTGCCGTAGTTCCTTTCAAGGATGGCTATGCCGGAGTGTTCCGTTGCGACGACACTAACCGCCGTATGCGTCTGCATGTGGGGTTCAGCAAGGATGCCATTCATTGGGATATAGCTGAGACGAAGCTGGAGTTTGAGTGCGACGACCCTGAAATCGGGGAGTTTGTCTACGCCTACGACCCGCGTGTATGCTTCATCGACGACCGCTACTACATCACTTGGTGTAACGGCTATCACGGTCCTACAATCGGTGTTGCCTATACCTTCGACTTCAAGACATTCCATCAGTTGGAGAATGCCTACCTGCCGTTCAACCGCAATGGTGTGTTGTTCCCGCGTAAGATAAACGGACGCTTTGCCATGCTGAGCCGTCCGAGTGATAACGGGCATACACCGTTTGGTGACATCTTCTATAGCGAATCGCCCGATATGTGTTTCTGGGGAAGACATCGTCATGTGATGTCGCCGGCTCCGTTTGAGGTAAGTGCATGGCAGTGCCTGAAGATTGGGGCAGGTCCTATTCCTATCGAGACTTCGGAAGGATGGCTGTTGATTTATCATGGAGTGTTGCGCTCTTGCAATGGTTATGTATATAGCTTTGGTGCTGCCATTTTGGACTTGGACCAGCCATGGAAGGTTAAATACCGCACAGGGCCATATCTGCTTTCTCCGCAGAAAGAATACGAATGCATGGGTGATGTGCCCAACGTTACATTCCCGTGTGCAGCCCTGCATGACCCGGAATCAGACCGTATAGCCATCTACTATGGCTGTGCCGACACGGTGACAGGTTTGGCGTTTGGCCATATAAGCGAGATTGTGGAATTCACGAAGAAGAACTCTATAGTATAAGAGAGGCCTCTGAGAGTTAAAACTATCATACAATGGAAAAGGCAAACATCCCGGAACGTATCGCAGCCCTAAGGAAGGCAATGAAGGAGAAGAACATCGACGCTTATGTCATTCCCAGTTCAGATCCTCATCTTAGCGAATATCCTGCCGATAGATGGAAAGCGCGTGAATGGATTTCCGGTTTCGACGGCTCGGCGGGGACGGTGGTTGTCACTGCCGACAAGGCAGGGCTGTGGACCGACTCCCGCTATTTCCTTCAGGCGGATATCCAGCTGAGGGGAACGGGCATTGAACTTTATAAGATGGCGATACCCTCAACGCCTACTATCCCCGACTTTTTGCTTCGGGAACTGAAAGAGGGACAAACCGTCGGGATGGACGGCGAGACCTATAGCGTGAGTGATGCCTTTGGGATGGATGGCGTGTTGAGGGGGAAGAAGATTCGCCTTGAGACTTCTTACGACCTCGTTGATGAGGTGTGGAGTGGTCGCCCCGCTGCGCCAGGCAATCCATTGTTTGAGACGCCGGTGGAGCTGAGTGGAAGGTCGGTTAGCGAGAAACTGGAAGATATCAACAAATGCTTGCGTAAAGAGGGTGCCGACTGCCTTATCATTGCTGCCCTCGACGAGGTGGCGTGGACGTTCAACATACGGGGAACGGATGTTGAGTATAATCCGGTGGTGATTAGCTATGCCTTCGTATCGGAAAAGGAGAGTGTGCTTTTCATCGACCCCCGTAAGATTACGGCAGAGGTGGCAGAACATCTCAAGCGTGAAGGGGTGGTGTTGGCAGACTACAAGATGATATGCAGATACCTCTCACGGCTGCCTGAGACCAGTAGGGTGTTTCTCGACCCCTCAAAGACGAATGTGTCGCTCTATAATGCCTTGCCCAAAGGGTGCAGGATTGTGGAGGGTATCACTCCGGCTAACCATCTCAAAAGCATAAAGAACGAGACGGAGATAAAGGGCTTCCGCAATGCGGTGATAAAAGACGGCATCGCATTGACCCGCTTCTATATCTGGTTGGAAAAGGCCTTGGTTGGGGGTGAGAAGGTGACCGAGCTTAGTGCTGCGGCACGTCTCACGGCATTGCGCGCCGAACAGCCGCAATATATCATGGACAGCTTCGAAACGATATGCGGATATGCCGACCATGGAGCCATTGTGCATTATTCTGCCACTTTGGAGAGCGATGTGGAAATAAAACCGGGCAGTTTGTTGTTGATGGATTCCGGTGCCCAGTATTTGGACGGGACTACCGACATCACCCGCACCATTGCCATAGGTGAGCCCACTCAGAAGATGAAAGAAGATTATACCCGCGTCTTGAAGGGTACAATCGGTCTTGCCGACTGTAAATTCCCCGCCGGGACTAAGGGCGTACAGGTAGATATCCTTGCAAGGAAAGCTCTATGGGATGCAGGCATCAATTATTTGCACGGGACAGGACACGGGATTGGCCATTGCCTTAACGTGCACGAAGGACCACAGAGCATCCGTATGGAGCACAACCCTGTTACTTTGGAACCGGGTATGGTGACGAGCGACGAGCCCGCCATTTATCGCACCGGCGAGTATGGCATCCGGACAGAAAACATCGTGCTTGTTCAAGAAGACAGCGAAACGGAATACGGCAAGTTCTATAGCTTCGACACTCTGACCCTCTGTTATATCGACACGCGTCCGATTGTTGTAAAGATGCTCTCCGAGGAAGAACGCCTTTGGCTGAACAAATACCATAAGAAGGTATACGACCTATTGAGTCCGCATCTTAGTGAAGAAGAACAAGCTTGGTTGAAAGAGAAAACATCAGAAATATAAGTCAACAGATAAATTATGGCAATAATAAAGACAGTCCGGGGCTTTACTCCGAAGATTGGTAAAGACACGTTTTTGGCAGACAACGCCGTCGTTATCGGAGACGTTGAGATAGGAGAGGGTTGCAGCATTTGGTTTGGCACAGTGCTTCGCGGCGACGTCAACTCGATACGTATAGGTAACGGCGTAAACATACAAGACGGCTCCGTGCTGCATACCCTGTACGAGAAGTCTACCATCGAGATTGGCAACGACGTTTCGGTAGGGCATAACGTAACAATCCACGGCGCCAAGGTGTGCGATGGGGCGCTGATAGGCATGGGGGCAGTGGTGCTCGACCATGCGGTGATTGGCGAAGGTGCTATTGTAGCTGCCGGGTCGGTTGTGTTGAGTAAGACCATTGTGGAGCCGGGTTGCATTTATGCCGGTGTGCCGGCAAGGTTTGTGAAGATGGTAGACCCCGAGCAGAACAAGGAAATCAATCAGAAGATTGCCAAGAACTACCATCTGTATGCAAGTTGGTATACCGAAGATTAGAGAATAAACGAAATAACGAAGAACAAACGAACAACTCATGAAGAAAACAGTTTTCATTGCGCCAATGGCTGCATTGTTGCTTCTCTCTTGCGCTCAGGCGCCCAAGGAGGAAGTGAGAGAGATTACTTATACGCCGGCGGCCCCCTACAATCCATCGACGTATGTATGTTATAAGGCTCCGGCCCAGATTAAGATAGACGGTAAGCTGTCGCCCGAAGAATGGGATGCCATACCATGGACTTCCGACTTTGTTGATATAGAAGGCGACAAACGCCCTAAGCCAACGCTTCAAACCCGCGTGAAGATGACGCACGACGACAACGGTATGTATTTTGCCGCTCTTATGGAAGAGCCTAACGTATGGGCATCAATTACGGAGCACGACGGCGTAATCTGTAGGGAAAACGATTTTGAGATATTCCTCAACCCCACAAACGACACACACAACTACATGGAGTATGAAATCAATGCTTTGGGAACGGAGTGGGATTTGTTTCTCTCCAAGCCTTATCGCGACGGCCCCATTGTGCTCAACAATTGGGAATATGCAGGCATGAAATCGGCTGTTTATGTGGATGGCACACTCAATAACCCGAACGACACCGACCGCTCGTGGAGCGTTGAGGTATACATCCCTTGGTCGTCAATCTATCAGATGATGGGTGGACA
>CAVGKO010000046.1:0-9961 GCA_963629885.1 Anaerobutyricum sp. | reverse complement strand
CTCCACGGTATTCGGTAATATCCCCGGATTCCAGATAGAGATTCATGTATTGGAGAGCGATTACGAGAGGGCAAGAGAAATCCTAAGGAATGGGTTTCCCCTTCTTGTGGATGGCGAAAGCGAAACTACTGAAAACGAACAAGACAACTAAACAACAATAGAAAAGAGATGAAACGTCGTGACTTCTTAAAGACCGGGGCAGTGGCAGGAGCTGCGTTATCCTTGGATTTCAGCGGTCTGCAAGCCGCATTGAGTAATAATGCAATCACCGTGGAGCAAGATGCCGATATGGTTGCCGTAATGGGCGGCGAGCCTGATGTTATGCTTGGCAAGGCCTTGGATGCTTTAGGCGGAATAGGCAAATACATCAAGAAGGGCCAAAAAGTGGTTATCAAGCCCAATATAGGATGGGACCGTGCACCCGAGCTGGCAAGCAACACCAATCCACAGCTCATCAAGGCCTTGGTGAAGAAATGCCTTGAGGCAGGAGCCGGCAAGGTAACCGTCTTCGACCATACCTGCGACAACTGGCAGAAATGCTACGAGAGCAGCGGCATAGCCAAGGCTGTGAAGGAAGCAGGAGGCGTTATTGTGCCTGCCAACGACGAGAAATATTATAAGGAAGTAGCCATCCCCGGAGGAGTAAAGCTAAAGTCAGCCAAGATACACGAGGCTCTGATTGAGGCTGATGCATGGATAAACGTGCCCGTATTGAAGAACCATGGCGGAGCAAAGCTATCGTGCGCCATGAAAAACTATATGGGTATAGTGTGGGACCGTAGGTTTTTCCATCAAAACGACCTTCAGCAATGCATTGCCGACATATGCACGTGGAAGAAGCGACCGGTGCTCAACATAGTGGATGCCTACCGCATTATCCATCAAAACGGACCGCAGGGCAAGAGCACGGCAGATGTGGCTACGCTCAAATCCATCATCCTTTCGCCCAACATAGTGGCCATCGACACTGCTGCCCTCGCCCTCTTCAACCAGGTGAAGAAGCTGGATAAGGCTGCCGTGGGTCACATTGGCAAGGGCGAAGAGCTCCTTCTTGGGTCGTCGGATTTGAAGAAGATAAACATCAAACGTATCAAGATATAAATGAAACATCATAACCTTCTGAAAGGGTTGCGGGTTGTTCTCTCGGCCGTTTTTTTCATACCCATGCTCCTGTTCTTCCTTGATTTCTCAGGGAAGATGCCTTTAGAGGTGCATAGGCTGCTACACCTTCAGCTGCTTCCTGCCATCCTTGCGGGGATGCTGGGCGTTGTGGCTGTGATGCTGCTCCTCACGCTGTTGGTTGGACGAGTATATTGCTCGGTGATATGCCCCATGGGAGTTTTGCAAGACGTCATCAACCGCTTGTTTTGCATCGGGAAGAAGAAAAAGAAAGGCGCAAGGCGATTCTCGTATCATAAGCCAATGAACCTCGTGAGATATGCGTTGCTGTTGCTTTCGGGGGTGACCCTTTTGCTTGGGTTCTCAGGTCTTTGCCTCTTGATTGACCCCTACAGCAACTTCGGACGTATTGCCACCAACCTGTTTCGCCCCGCTGTTATGTGGGGAAACAATATGTTGGCTGAGGGGTTGATGAGGATGGACAACTACTCGTTGTTTCAGGTCACAATCAGCACCGTGAGCATTGCCGGACTGGTGTCGGGCGTTGTGGCATTAGTGGTGTTTGTGGTTTTGGTCATCTTCCGCGGACGTTTGTTTTGCAACACCCTATGCCCCGTGGGGGCTCTGCTTAGTCTGGTGTCGCGCTATTCCTTCTTCCGCATCACTTTCAATAAGGATACCTGCACTCATTGCGGCAACTGCGAGCATAGCTGTAAGGCTGAGGCCATCGATGCCAAGCATATGACTGTTGATACGTCGCGTTGTGTGGATTGCTTCAACTGCATCTCCTCGTGCCCCAAAGGAGACCTAAGATATCGCTTCAACCCTCCTTTATGCAAAGAGAAAGAGAACAAGAAGGAGGTGGCTGCCTCCGAAAGCCGCCGCACGTTTCTTGCCACAGGATCTACCCTTGCAGCCTCGCTACCCTTGGCAAATGCCGCCCACGGGGGCAAGAAGCATCGTGGAGGAAAAGGCCCGTCTCTCCCTCTCACCCCTCCGGGCTCATTGAGCTTGGAGCGCTTCAAGGACAAGTGCACAGGATGCCATCTATGCGTTGTTAGATGCCCCAGCCAGGTGTTGCGCCCTGCCGGTATGGAATATGGCTTTGAGTATCTCTTGAAGCCTCGTATGGCGTATATCAACAGCTATTGCAACTACGAGTGCACCATATGTTCAGAGGTATGTCCCTCGGGAGCCATCCATCCCATCACCAAGGAAGAGAAACGCTCTCTGCAGGTAGGCGTTGCCACCTTCTTCAAGGGCAGATGCATAGTGAATACCGAGGAGACCGACTGCGGCGCATGCTCCGAGCATTGCCCCACGCAAGCCGTGCATATGGTGCCCTACAAAGGCACGCTGACCATCCCCGAGGTAAACCCCGAGCTATGCGTAGGTTGCGGTGGATGCGAATCGATATGCCCCGTGCGACCATTGCGGGCAATCATTGTGAAGCCCAATGCCGTGCACCAACACCTTGAGATAAAAGAAGAAGAAGCCTCTAAGGGTGAGGTGGAGGTGGATGACTTCGGTTTCTAACAGAAAAGCATTACCTTTGTCTTGAAATTCCATCGGAATGAAGTTCGAGTTACAACACAACGATACAAAGACAAATGCAAGGGCGGGCTTGATTACAACCGAACATGGAGTGATTGAGACGCCTATTTTTATGCCCGTTGGTACGCAAGGCACAGTGAAAGGTGTGCATATGACCGAACTAAGGGACGATATACATGCGCAAATAATCCTTGGCAACACCTACCACCTCTACCTCCGTCCGGGCTTGGAGATACTGGAGAAGGCAGGAGGATTGCATAAGTTCAATACCTGGAGTCGCCCAATACTTACCGACAGTGGTGGTTTTCAGGTGTTCTCGCTATCCGACAACCGCAAGCTGCATGAAGAAGGTGCCGAGTTTCGCTCGCATATCGACGGCTCCAAACACCTGTTTACCCCCGAGAAAGTGATGGACATACAACGCGTCATAGGTGCCGATATCATCATGGCATTCGACGAATGTTGCCCCGGGGATGCCGACTATGAGTATGCAAAACGCTCGTTGGGGCTTACGGAACGTTGGCTCGACCGTTGCATCAAGCGTTTCAACAGCACTGAACCGAGGTATGGCTACTCTCAGAGCCTCTTCCCCATTGTGCAAGGATGCGTATACCCCGACCTTCGCCGCCGTGCTGCTGAGAACGTGGCAGAGAAGAATGCCGACGGAAATGCCATAGGCGGATTGGCTGTAGGCGAACCAACGGAGAAGATGTATGAGATGATTGAGCTGGTGAACGACATACTGCCCAAAGACAAACCGCGTTACCTCATGGGGGTAGGTACGCCCATCAACCTCCTTGAAGCCATAGAGCGCGGAGTGGATATGTTCGACTGCATAATGCCCACCCGTAATGGTCGCAACGGACAGCTGTTCACCCAATACGGCACAATAAACATGCGCAACAAGAAATGGGAAAACGACTTCTCGCCCATCGACCCTGATGCGCACTCTTTTGTTGACACGCTCTACAGCAAGGCTTATCTCCATCACCTTATCAAGGCAAGTGAGATGCTTGGCCTTCAGATAGCCTCCATCCACAACCTTGCTTTCTATCTCTGGCTGGTAGGTGAAGCGCGCCGTCATATCATGATGGATGACTTTGCCTCGTGGAAAAGCCATATGGTTGGGCAACTAAACAAACGATTGTGATGAGCTTCAAACTGAAACGGATAGACTGGTATATCATCAAGCAGTTTCTCGGGACGTATGTCTTTGCGATACTGCTTATCATTAGTATCTCCGTTGTGTTCGACATAAACGAGAAGATTGACAAGTTCCTAAAGCCTGAGGTGCCCCTGCAAGCCATCATAGTGGACTATTACCTCAACTTTATCCCCTACTTTGCCAACCTCTTCAGTCCGCTGTTTACCTTCATTGCAGTCATCTTCTTCACCTCAAAGCTGGCGGACAACTCCGAGATAATAGCTATGCTGGCAAGCGGCATGAGCTTCCGCAGACTGATGCTGCCCTACGCCATCTCGGCTGCTGTCATAGCAATAACGAGCTTCATACTCAGCGGCTTCGTCATCCCGCCTGCCAACAGTACCCGCATCGACTTCCAGAACAAGTATATCAAGAACAAAAAGGTGGAATATGCCCGCAACATTCAGATTGAGGTGGAGCCGGGGGTTATTGCCTATTTCGACCGCTACGACTCACGTCCCAACATGGGCTACCGCTTTTCTCTCGAGCATTTCGACGGTAAGAAGCTCGTTTCCAAGCTTACAGCCGGCTCCATCAAGTATGATTCCTTGTATCATTGGACGGTAATAGACTATATGGTTCGTGACTTCGACGGCATGCGCGAGCATATCACTCAGGGCACACGTAAGGACACTACGCTCACAATCATTCCCTCCGACTTCCTTATATCGGTAAACGACTGCGAGACAATGACCTCCCCACAGCTTGCAAAATATATCAACCGTCAGAGGACTCGAGGCATTGGCAACATACAGACCTTCGAGATTGAGTATCACAAACGCTTTGCCTCCATCATGGCTGCCTTCATCCTGACCTCCATAGGCGCATCCCTCTCTTCGCGAAAGATTAAAGGGGGCATGGGGATGAATATCGGTATAGGTCTGGCTCTTAGCTTCTCGTATATCCTCTTCACCACCGTGTCGTCGACCTTTGCCATAAACGGATACGTTAGTGCCATGGTTGCCGCATGGATACCCAACATCCTCTACACCTTCATCGCTATCTATCTCTACAACAAAGCACCCCGATAGACAAAAAAAAGAGACTGACCCACTGAAGAGTCAATCTCCTTCTCATCGTCGGGGTACCAGGATTCGAACCTGGGACCCCTTGCTCCCAAAGCAAGTGCGCTAACCGGACTGCGCTACACCCCGTCACCTTGCATCCCCGCCTATCGCGGATTGCGGTGCAAAGGTATGGATTTGTTTTTACACTCCAAATATTTTTTTCTTTATTGCTATGGAATTATTGCTGCCGGGGTCGTTATTTCTCTATCCTTATGCGGGCATCCACGGCAAACAAACCATGGTCGGTAGCCACAAGAGGATTGATGTCCATCTCCTTTATCTCGGATGCAAAACGCAGCAGAGTGGAAAGGCGGACAATGATATCGGCATATTGCTGCTCATCAATGCCCTTCTGCCCACGCGTACCTTTTATGATTGGATAGCCCCTGAGGGAACGAATCATCGAGAAAGTCTCGTCGTACGACAGCGGAGCCAAGCCATAAGAGACGTCCTTAAGCACTTCAACGAAGATGCCACCCAAGCCACAGAGAATAACATGACCGAAGTCTTTCTCGTATTTGGCACCAAGGAAGAGCTCCCTGCCCTTCAGCATGGGCTGCACCATAACGGCCTTCACATCCTTCAATTGCATCATCCTTTCGAACTCAAACATAAGATGTTCCTCGCTACGAATATTCAATGCCACGCCACCTATATCACTCTTATGCACCGGACCTACCACCTTTGCCACCACGGGATAGTTCACCTTCTTGGCAAACGCCGCCAAAACATCCCTATCGGTAGAAGCCATTTCGTCCACCAATGGTATGTTGGCTGCCCCCAATAGGGTACGCACCTGCTGAGGAGAGAGATACCCGCTTGAGGGAAGTTGGTCGATTATGCGACGCACAGCGGGCACATCCACGCCAT
Organism: Anaerobutyricum sp.; assembly: GCA_963629885.1. Lineage (GTDB taxonomy): Bacteria > Bacteroidota > Bacteroidia > Bacteroidales > Tannerellaceae > Parabacteroides. The sequence continues at coordinate 4,147 of CAVGKO010000046.1, read as the reverse complement.
AGAGCTGTATGTCGGTGCTCATGGGCTTAGGTGTGTTAAGCACACGCGAGAGAGCCGTGCCAAGCGTCACCTCATCCGAGAAATTAACATGCCCTTTCTTCACAAAGCTACGCACCTCCGGTCCGGCTGTAACGATGGATGGCAATACGGGGAAGATAGGTTTCTTGCATTCTTCCATCTTCTTGTGGAGCACCTTATAGGCGTCATACAGCTTCACAAGCCCCGGACTACCAAAGATAACCATCATAAGGTCCACCTCATCGAAGCGCTTCTCGCAATAGTCTATTGCCGTAGCCAAGTGCTCGGGCGTACCTGTGCCGATGATATCTATGGGGTTACCCACAGCCGCCCCGGGATATAGCTTTGCTTTAAGCTCGGCAGCAATGGGGCCTTCCAAGTTAGGCACATTCAGTCTGCCTTTCGATAGCGCGTCGGCAAGCATCACTGCCGGACCTCCTGCATGGGTTATGATGGCGCAGTTCCTGCCCTTCACCTCCTTCAAGGTAAAGATGCTTGCCACGGTGGTGAGCTCTTCCCTACTGAAGCAGCGCACAATACCTGCCTTGCGAAACAATGCCTCCACAGCCGAATCCGAGCTGGCTATTGCCCCGGTATGCGATGAAGCGGCACGCTTGCCCGACTCTGTGCTTCCGGCTTTGATGGCCGCTATGTGGCATCCTTTGCGAATAAGCGACGAAGCATGATAGAGCAACTTATCGGGACTCTTTATCTGTTCGATGTAAAGCATCTTTATCTTCGAATCATGAAGGGGGTCGAAGGTGCGGTCCATATACTCAATCACCTCCTCCACTCCTATCTGTTTGGAGTTGCCAACCGACCATACCGACGAAAAGCGCAGACCTTTGGTGAGTGCCGACTCAATGATAAAGAGGGCTGTACCGCCGGAGCTTGAAACAAAATCCACCCCACCCGGGTGGAACTCCGGTATGGGTTGCGTAAATACGCCATGAAAGTTTGTGTTCATCAGTCCGATGCAGTTAGGACCAATCATCGAGGCTCCCGCTTCGTTCACACTATCGAGCATACGCTTCTCAAGCTCGGCGCCTTGGGGTGTCTCTTCGCCAAACCCGGCAGAGACCACAATAAAAGCTTTTACGTGTTTTTGTTTAGCCAATATGTCAACGGCTTCGGGGCAGGAAGGACCGGGAATGGAGATGATAGCCATCTCGGTATCCGGTATGTCGTTTACCGAATGATAGGACTTCACCCCCTGCACTTCGTCTTCTTTGGCATTTACAACATAGAGGTCTCCTTTGTATTTGCCCTCAATGAGGTTACGCACCAAACATCCACCGGGCTTGTGTAGGTTGTTTGAGCCACCTACAACAACAATACTCTTAGGGTCAATAAGTTCTCGGTTAATCATGGTATAAAGGCTTATATGTTATTCGGAGCAAATATAAATTTTCTCCGTGTCAATATAAAGCCTCTATTCAAACATTTTGTCTATCCCCCCAACATCGGTGGGTATGCTCTTGCGCTCTTCTTCAGTGGTAGTCTTGCAAGGGTCGGCATATTGTTCGGGCACGTCGAAGTCCTCGTCCTCGGAATAACCAAGCGACTTGTCGGCATACACCTTCTGCATATAGAGTCCGTAGATAGGCAAAGCCATGCTTGCTCCTTGCCCCTCCTGCATACGGTCGAAGTGGATACTACGGTCCTCACCTCCTACCCAACAGCCCGATACCAAGCTTGGCGTGAAGCCCATAAACCAACCGTCGGAGTTGTTTTGCGTTGTTCCCGTCTTGCCTCCCATAGGAGCTTTTATGCCATAACGGAAACGTACGCGGCTACCGGTACCGCCGTCAATCACACTCCTCAGCATATACAGCATCTTGTAGGCAGCATCTTCGGGCAATACCTCACTCATCTGCTGGTTGAAATTGGCTATGGTGTTGCCATATTGGTCCTCTATACGGGTAACATACATAGGTTCAACGCGTATACCCTTATTGGCAAAGGTGGTATAGGCACCAACCATCTCACCCACCGACACATCAGGTGTACCCAAGGAGACGGAGATAACCGGGTCGATATGTCCCTTTATCCCGAAGGAATGAAGCAGACGCACGAAGGTATAAGGCGAGAGCTGTTTCATAAGGTAAGCCGTCACCCAGTTGGAAGAGTTCTGCAACCCCCATTTCAGCGTAACCATCTCGCCCACTTTCTTTGCTCCGGCATTCTTCGGTGCCCATAGTATACCGTTCTCGTCGGTCAGCTTCTGCTCAACGTGAAGCATCTCATCGCACGGACTAAAGCCCTCAATCATAGCCAAGGAATAGAGGAAGGGCTTGATGGTGGAGCCCACCTGACGGCGGCCGCCATTAATCATATCATACTGGAAGTCGTTATAATCGATGCCACCAACATATGCCTTCACATAGCCTGTACGTGGGTCCATCGACATAAACGCCGTACGCATAAAGCTCTTGTAGTAGCGTATCGAATCCCAAGGCGACATGATGGTGTCGATAGGGCCGTTCCAACTGAACACACTCATCTCCACCGGCTTCTGGAACTCTTTACGCATCTCGGCTTCCTTCATCCCCGATTTCTTCATCGCACGGTAGCGGTCGGTCTGATGCATTGCGCGCATAAGCATCGTATCCACCTGTCCTGCACTAACATCGCGCGAGAACGGAGCATAGCTGCGTCCCTTCTTTTCCTTGAAGAAGATAGGTTGCAAGTCTTTACCTATATGCTGGCGAACCGCATCCTCGGCATACTGCTGCATGCGCGAGTCTATTGTTGTGTAGATTTTCAAGCCGTCGGTATACACGTTGTAATACTCTCCGTCGGCCTTCTTGTTCTTGTTGCACCAGCCATAAAGCGGATTTGTTTCCCACGCCAAGGAGTCTTCTGAGAACTTCTGACCCTGCCATGAGGCATAATGCTTGCGTTCGGGCTTCTTGGCTGTCAGGGTCAAGCGCAGATACTCACGGAAATAGGGAGCGGGACCGCCCTTATGGTCCATACGGCTGAAGCGGACTGTCAGAGGCAGAGCCATCAATGAATCGCGTTCCGCACGGCTTATATACCCTGCTTTCTCCATCTGACGCAAAACGGTGTTGCGACGCCCCTTGGTTCGTTCGTTTTGACGCACGGGGTTGAAATAGGAAGGGTTCTTGCACATACCTATAAGCGTTGCCGCCTCTTCTATCTTAAGATTCTTGGGCGTTGTGCCGAAGTAGACACGCGCAGCCGACTGTATGCCAACGGCGTTGTAGAGGAAGTCGAACTTATTGAGATACATGCTGATGATTTCCTCCTTGGTGTAATAGCGCTCCAACTGGACGGCTATGACCCATTCAATAGGCTTCTGAAACAAACGTTCCATCACATTGTCGGCACCGGGCGAGAAGAGCTGCTTGGCAAGCTGTTGGGTGATGGTACTGCCACCGCCTCCACTCTTCTGCATCAGGATACCTCTTTTTACGACGGCACGAAACAATCCCAAGGCATCGATACCGCTATGCTGCGTGAAACGTATATCTTCGGTAGCAATCAAGGCCCTCACCAAGGCGGGCGAAAGGTCCTTATAGCTCGTCATTATACGGTTATCCTGACTGTGCGCATAGCTCCCCAGGGTCTTTCCATCGGCGGAAATAATCTGCGAAGCATATTTGTCGATAGGGTTTTCGAGCTGCTCTACGGGAGGCATATACCCGATGGAGCCGTTTGCTATTGCGGTAAAAAGCAGGAACACAACCCCTACTGCTGCCGCAAACAATATCCAGAATGTGATTATAATGCTCTTTGTTACTTTTGAAGCCATCTTCTCGTTTGCTTATGAAATCGCAAAGATAAAGTTTTATTCAATAAGAGGTCGTGCCCATCTTTCGGATTTTGCCCCTCAGAGCGCCTTTCAACCTCAATTCCCCGGGGGTTATTCTGCCATATAGTCTCCTATCTGCTTGAAACCATTGAGGAAGTCCTTCACCCCCATACGCTTCTTCCCTGCCAACTGGAGGGAAAGAAGGCGAACATAGCCATCCTCCACTGCCACATCCACATAGCTTTTGGCATCGGTAAGGATGGTGCCCGCTTTATGGCTATGCTTGGCTGGGCGTTTCTCGGTCTCGTAGATTTTCAGCGTCGTGGGTGTGCCTTGGGGCGACACTATCTC
>CAVGKO010000045.1:0-10272 GCA_963629885.1 Anaerobutyricum sp. | reverse complement strand
TGATATGCGTTTCTTCCTGTTGGCGTAGTCCCAATATTGCATTTCGCAATCCGATATCGGAGAAATAATATTTAGCGAGACTTCCAATATATTTCTTCCCCTTGACATCGTACCTCTCAGCCTTTTCAATCAGGAACGCATCTTGCATATAGCCCAGATAACGGTCAATAGTCTTGGAGTCGATGTTTATTTTCTTTACGCTTTTAAAAGTGCTGGCCAATTTTGTCGGATTGGTAGGTGCTCCTATTCCGGATGCGATAATCTTGACAAGCTCTTCAAACTCTGCCTTGTTTTTGATAAGCTGACGCTCCAAGACATCTATCAGATAAACACTTTCAAACAGTTGGTTGAGGTAATCAATTTTCTTCTTCTCTGTTTCGAGCGACAATATGTGTGGCAGTCCACCATAAGTATAGTAGTCTTTCCATGCTTCAGCAGGCGACAAACCCGTACCTTCGCAATACTCAGAGAGAGAAAGAGGATAAAGATGTATTTCGTCACCACGGCCACGAAATTCAGTGATGATGTCGCTCGAAAGAAATTTTGAGTTGCTCCCGGTTACATAAACATCGGCATTGTCTATACGCAGTAGGCTGTTCAAAACTTCCTCGAATCGTGGTACAATCTGTACTTCGTCCAATAGAATGTAGTACAACTCATCATCTGTCATCTTCGCCTTGATACAATTATAAAGCGTGAGAGGTTCACGCAGGTCTGCATTCTCGATGTCATCGAGTGCTATCTGTATTATGTGGTCCGAATCAACTCCTTCTTTAAGCAAATGTTGTTTGAACAATTTGAAGAGAAGAAACGACTTACCACAACGTCTGATACCCGTCACAATCTTTATCAGTCCGTTTTGCTTGCCATCTATAAGTTGTTGTAGATAGAAATCTCTTTTTATTTGCATAGTATCTTCGTTACGCCGAATTTTTGGCAATATTGCCACTTTTTCGGCGCAAAGTTAGCACGACTTGGCTTTTATCAGGTGGTGCTACGCCGAATTTTTGGCAATATTGCCACTTTTTCGGCGTGGGGCTTGTTGCGGGAATGGTTATTTGTTTCTTAGGATTTGGCACAGGTAGCCCAGTTTGTAGAAGGCGAAGAGCTTGAGCGAGGGGTGCTCGCCGGTTAGGTTTTTCTCGATGGCGGGCAGGGCTTTCGCGAACACCTTAGCCACAAGCCACGTCATGCCGCATCTTTCCAAGAAGGTGTACCACCGAAGGAGACGCACATTATGGCGTTGCTTCTCGATGCTGTGCGAGAGGTTAATGATGGATGTGCGTATCTTCCGTAGGTAATCGACGGAGGACTCTTGGCAGAGGTGATGCACCGGATTGTCGATATGGAGGATGGGAACGTTGTTTTGTTCCAGCAGCGAGCCGAAATAGGTATCCTCGTAGCCAAAGTGCATCTCATCGTCGAAGCGGACCTTTCGGAACACGTCGCGGTCTGCCAAGAAACTCATCGAGATAAACCCTTCGTACGGATGCCGGCTTCTTTCTTTGGGGCTCTTCTCTTCAACGCGGATGCCGTAGTAGTAGCGCAGGGCATAGCCCGGGGAGGGGATGGTGCGATGATAGCAGAAGCCGCCGCAGACAACGCCGCCCGGAAGAGCGTCTCTGAGGTAGTCGGCAAGGAAGGTTGCCCTCTGAGGCATCACGTCGGCGTCCAGGAACAAGAGATACCGATACCTGGCCATGTCGGCAAGCTTGTTGCGGATGCGCGCCGGCCCGATGTTTTCGTTGGATGGTATGAATCGGCAGTTACCCAGATTCTCTATGCTACGGTTTGCCTTGCAGACCTCCTTGTCGGAGCCGTCGTCTGCCACCAAGATTTCGAACTCGATGCCAAGCAGGGTTGCCTCCCGGTGTATCTCTTCCACCAGATGGGTGCATATTGCGTTGTATGTCGGGATTAGTACTGACAGCATCTCTATCTCGTTGTTATGGTTTCGAAGATTCTCCGGAACTGCCCCGCCTGCTCCCGGCGTGAATAGCTCTTCAGCGTTTCCTTATTGATATGCGAGGTGGTATATCCCTTTTCTTTCCATTCCGTGAAGCATTCTTCCAAGAAGCGGCATGCCTCTTCTTCGGTGCGTGCCGCCACGCCGGCGTTGGTCTCCCTGAGGGCTGCCTCCAGGCAATCCTCGTCGCTACGCACGCAGAGGATAGGCTTCTCAACAGCCAGTGCCTCGAAGAACTTTGTTGTCATGACGCCCTTCGGACCGTTCCCCTTGGAGAGGTTCGTAAGGAGAAGCAAGACGGAGCTATGGTTGAGCACGGAGGGTATCCTCGATGCCTCCACGTATCCTTTGAAATCCATGAATGAGAGCACGCCCATCTTCTTGGCCTCCGAGGCGATGAGCTCCTGCGACTCGGCATCTACATACCAGTGGACGCGGCAAACCGTGTCGCTGATGATGCCTTTGTCCGCCAACCTTCTCAGTGCCTTGAAGAGCAATTCGGGGTTGCGCATGGCGGTGCTTATCAGTCTGCCGGTATAGGTGATGACGAACTTGTCCGTACGTATCTCTTCGGGGTGGAACAGCTCGGGGTCGAACCCGTTGTAGATAAGCTCCACGTTCGGGTTATATTGTTTCAGCATCTTTACATGCCAGGGCGACACTGTGGTGACACGGCTTGCCGCCTTCAAGACGCGGTTCCTCTCGCGGAGGCTCTTCCTCTTGAAGAAGGATACATAGAGACTGTTGAGCCCGAAGATATTCGGCAGGCGGTGCGACATAAACTCGTTGTTGGTATATTGCTCGAATATATCTCTTAGGTCCACCACCAACGGCAGATGATGCCCTTGCGCCACCTTGAGGGCAGCGGGGAGGGGGAAGGTGCGGAAGCTGCTGCAGAGAACAGCGTCGAACCTTGTCTCTTTGGCTATCTCTTCTGCCTTACGATACATCTTCATGTCTTTGTAGCCCCAAAGTAGGTCAAGGAGGAGCGTGAGAGCCCATTGCAGTTTTCTGAGGAATCTGTTCTTGGCGGTGAAGAACCTCACGCGCACAACCCTGCAGCCCTCGGCAAGGAAAGCAAACGTGTTTCCCTCTACGTCCTCCGCAACCACCGTGGGTTCCCAGCCGTAATCCATGAGGTACTTGCATAAGTAACCCATGCGCGGACCAAAAGCCGGCGGGAAGAGGTCGCATATGATTAGCACTTTCTTCATAGGAGGTCCACAATATCTTTCGAGGCGTTGCCCGTCCCGTATTCCGTTATCTCTTTCCTCTCGGGATGTGTCTCAAGGCAGCGCAGGATGTCTGATGTATTGTATCCCGCAATCTGGTTCCACCCGGCGTCGACGGTCTCCACCCATTCCGTCTCCTTGCGCAATGTTATGCAGGGTGTATGATGGAAATAAGCCTCCTTCTGGATGCCTCCCGAGTCGGTCAGTATCGTTGCCGCATGCTTCTCAAGCATAACCATGTCGCAGAACCCGATGGGAGGGATGAGGCGTATCGCCGTGTCGCTCTCCAAGGCTTGCAGCAGTCCCAATGTCTCCAAGCAGTTCCGGGTGCGGGGGTGAAGGGGCAACACTGTGGGGCAGGAGGGCGACGACATCTCGTGGAGGGCATCAGTGATTCCCCGCATCCTCTCCTCGCTGTCGGTGTTCTCGGCCCTGTGCACGGTGCACAGACGAAACTCCCCTTCGCGGAGGCTAAGGCGGGAGAGTATGTCTGATGTCTTCTCTGCCAGAGCGCCAAAAGCCAGTGCGGCATCGTACATCACGTCCCCCACATGGTGCACGCCCTCATGAATCCCTTCCTCTGCCAAGTGCTTCACGGCAGCGAAGGTGGGGCAGCATAGGAGGGCAGACATATGGTCGGTAAGCACGCGGTTGATTTCCTCCGGCATCTGCCTATTGAAGCTGCGCAGTCCGGCTTCAACGTGAACCACGGGGATATGAAGCTTCACGGCAGCCAAGGCGCCGGCAAGCGTTGAGTTGGTGTCGCCGTAGACCAATACATAGTCGGGCTTGGCGTCCATCAATATCTTTTCTATCTCGATGAGCATGCGCCCCGTCATCTCGCCGTGCGAGGCATTGCCACACTGCAGCATCCACGTGGGCCGGGGAATGCCCATGCCGCGGAAAAAGATGTCGCTCATGTTGGCGTCATAGTGTTGCCCCGTGTGGAGCATCAGCTCCTCCAGGGGTGTATCCTTCCTTTGGTTGTAGTCGCATATTGCTCTACTCACCATGGCGGCCTTGATGAACTGCGGCCTTGCTCCAACAATGGTAACAATCTTCATTTCTTTGCGAGTTCGTTAAGTAAACATCCATAGAGGCGTCTCAGGTAGCTGTCCGAGCCGTCCCTACAGCTTGAGTTGTGCCACAGGAGTGTCAGCTCACCGCCGGCTTTCTTCGCCTCTTCGGCAAGGCGGAGACTGTATGCCAGCGCCTCCTCGTAGCCCAGGCCCATATATTTCTTCTCCTCCAGTGTGCAGTCCATAACCGTTAGCGGATGCATCACCACGGACGAGAGGCGATGGTTCACGGGGTCAATCCAGTGTATCGGACGGCTGGTGCCCAGGCGAAACCCTGCCACGTCGGCATAGCCCATCGTGAAGTCGTCGGTCACGCCCACCGCCTCGAGCTGCATCATGTCTTCGGGCTCGCGGAGGGAGAGGTAGTGGTGGCGGTTCATGCGTACTCTCTTGCCAAGATGAGTCTCAAGGGCGGCTTTCTCCGTTTTCACGAGGTGAGGCTTTCGGCCTGCCTCGTAGCTGGAGTGAAGGCCAACGGCTATATCGCTCTCGTCGGCATAGCTCAGCAGATGGTTGATGTCTTTGTCGCGAAGGCTGTAGTGGGGCTTGTCCTGCCGGCATCTTCCTCCGCTGCGCACAAAGAGAACGGAGCGGCAAACGTCGCTGCCCATCTCTTGCCGGAAGGCTTTGTCTCTTTCAAACATCCACGGGAAGGTGTAGTAGGGGTCGCTTTCCAACGCACCGAACTTGCCGCGGAAGGAGGGGAGAATGCCCCTATGGTCTCTGATGGAGCGCACGACGCCTCTCCACGAGCGGTAGAGATAGGGTGCGTCGAGGTCGTGGGTCAGCCATATGCGCCGCAGCCCCGCCTTGTCTTCGGGTATCGGGAACCCGTAGTCTCTCAGCCAGCGGCGCAGGATTTGGCGATACTCGTCCACTATGGGGCGATGGATAAACCCGGCGCGATAGGGCAACGACTCTTTCCCGGGGAAGCGTCCGTGCTCGTCTCTTACATTACGTCGCACCACCTCTTCGTAGCGCGTGACGAGGAAGTAGGTGGAGGCGATGAGGTCGGCATGTATCACGAGGGTGTCGTCCACCTGCTCCACCTCGGGCGAGCCAAACAACAGCGGCGTGCCTTCAATCTCTTGCAGCGGCAGCTCGGGCAGCGAAGCCGGCGTGCCGTAGACATGGTTGGAGAAGAACCCGGAGGGGAGTATCACTATGCTGTAGCGCTCAAAGAGCTTGGGGTTGGCGGTGTATCCTATGGCGGAAACGACATCCTCGGAGACGTCGTCGCCGAGGAGAAAGTGTATTATGTAGCGTAGGGTGCGACTGTTCATATCAGTTCCTTCAGTTTAATCAAGGCTCTATGAAGCAACGAGATTTTCCCTTTGGTTATTGCGAAGTATGGGGTCTGAATTGCCCCGAATTCTCTGAAGAAGCGTTCAACGCCGGGGAGCATGGAGCCCTCGAAGTCGAACGTGGAGGTATATTGCGAGGCAAACCTTATGCACTCCCACATGAGGAGGCTCTGTGCCCCCGAAGAGCGCAATGAGGGGTCGGCGCCTCCGGCAATGTAGTAAGCTGAGCTCTTCTGCCAGGCAATGAAAGCCACGGCGTGCAAACGTCCTTCCTCGTCGTATGCCCCCCAAATGTCACCTTGGCGGTATTTGCGGCAGGCGGCAATGAGTTTAAACAGACGTTTGGGCTTCTTGGGCGCGGAGAGATGCTGCCGGCGGAAGGTCTTGGTCTGAATCTTGATGAAATCTCTCGTAGGTATGCCTTTCCGCACGATGATGCCTTGGCGGTCTCTTGCCTTTAGGATGTTGCGCCGTGTGTTGGCGCTCATCCCCTCCCATAGGGCATTGTCATCGTTGATGTTGTTTAGGATATATGTGTAACGCGTTGTCTGCCGGTAGCCGTCCCAGTAGAAGGGCAGCCAGTCGGTTATCTTGTAGTTGAAGTTCTGGGCGAAGCGGGGATAATCCTTCAAGGAATTCACAAGCACCTTCAATATCGTTTGGCGTCTGCTGAGGCTGTGGGTATACTTGGCGTCGGGCGCCTCAGGACGGAGCCACGGCCCCATGGTCTGCGTATAGACGGGCATCATGGCGATACCCTTGAGGGGAGTAAATAGCGGCATGGCAGAAACCACGCCGCCGTTTTTCTCCACTATCAGAGCATCCCACTTTAGTTTGCCGCAGGCGGCGTCGAGCCACCAGTCGCGCGAGAACAGCGGCAATGTGTCCTCCTCCTTGCATAGCTTGCGGTATCTCTCCTTGTCCATTCGGCATACAAAGGCCGGCTGCGGGAGACCTTCCGTGTCGAAAGAGATTGCAAGTTTTGGGGTGTTGCACGTTCCCTTGGAATGCATACGCTCAGGGATTAATTATTTCAGTGCCTCGAATATCAGCTCGGAGAGTTCGTCTGCCAGCTCGGGGTTGTCGCTCACGCATTGCTTGGCGGCGTCGCGCCCCTGACCCAGCTTGGTGTCGTTGTAGCTAAACCACGAACCGCTCTTCTTGATGATGCCGAGGTCCACGCCGAGGTCGATGATTTCTCCGGACTTGGAGATGCCTTCGCCAAACATGATGTCGAACTCTGCCTTGCGGAAGGGAGGTGCCACCTTGTTCTTTACCACTTTCACGCGCACCTGGTTGCCCTTCACCTCGTCGCCGTCCTTCAGCGAGCCAATCCTACGGATGTCGAGGCGCACGGAGGCGTAGAACTTAAGGGCGTTACCGCCGGTGGTTGTCTCCGGGCTGCCAAACATCACGCCAATCTTGTCGCGCAGCTGGTTGATGAAGATGCAGGTGGTGTTGGTCTTGTTGATGGCTCCCGTGAGCTTGCGCAAGGCCTGCGACATCAGGCGTGCCTGAAGGCCCATCTTGCTGTCGCCCATGTCGCCTTCTATCTCGGCCTTGGGCGTCAGTGCAGCCACTGAGTCGATAACCACGATATCCACGGCAGAGGAGCGGATAAGCTGCTCGGCAATCTCAAGAGCCTGCTCGCCGTTGTCGGGCTGCGAAATCCAGAGGTTCTCCACGTCCACGCCCAGCTTCTCTGCATAGAAGCGGTCGAAGGCATGCTCGGCATCGATGAAGGCAGCAATGCCGCCTGCTTTCTGCGCCTCGGCAATGGCATGGATAGCCAGGGTTGTCTTACCGGAAGACTCGGGGCCATAGATTTCTATTATACGTCCTTTGGGGTAACCGCCCACGCCCAGAGCAGCGTTGAGCGCAATAGAGCCGGTAGGGATAACGTCAACGGGCTCGATGCTCTCGTCGCCCAGTTTCATGATTGAACCCTTACCGAAGTTCTTCTCAATCTTTTCCATCGCTGCGCGCAGTGCCTTCAGCTTGTCGGCGTTAACGGCGGGCGCTTTCCCTTCTTCAAATAAACTTTCTTCTTTTGCCATTTTTCTTGAGGATTTAGGGTGTTGATAAATTATAGCTCGAGGTCTACGTTAAACATCTCATGCCAGGGCAGACCCTGCTCGTTGAGTTCCTTCATGAATGGGTCGGGGTCGAACTCCTCCACGTTCCATACTCCCGGGCGCTTCCAAATGCCTTTCATGAACAGCTTGGCGCCAATCATGGCAGGTACGCCGGTGGTGTAGCTCACGCCCTGAGCGCCCGTCTCCTTGTAGGCGGCTTCGTGGCTGCAGTTGTTGTATACGTAGTAGGTCTGCTCCTTGCCGTCCTTGATACCGCGGATGCGGCAGCCGATGGATGTCTGGCCGGTGTAGTTCTTGCCCAGGTCACCCGGGTCGGGCAACACTGCCTTGAGGAACTGGATGGGGATAATCTCTTGGCCGTTATACATCACGGGGTCGATACGTGCCATGCCGATGTTCTGAATGACGCGAAGGTGGGTGAGGTATTCCTGCCCGAAGGTCATCCAGAAGCGTGCGCGACGAATGGTGGGGTAGTGCTTGGTCAAACTCTCCAGCTCCTCGTGATACATGAGGTACGATTCGCGCGGACCAACGTTGGGATAGTTCAGCGGTTTGTGTACCGACAGCGGGTCGGTGTCTTTCCACACCCCGTCTTCATAGTATTTGCCGCGCTGGGTTATCTCGCGGATGTTGATTTCGGGATTGAAGTTTGTGGCGAAGGCCTTGTGGTGGTCGCCCGCGTTGCAATCCACTATATCCAGATATTGTATCTCATCGAAATGATGCTTTGCTGCGTAGGCGGTATACACGCCCGTCACCCCGGGGTCGAACCCGCAGCCAAGGATGGCGGTGAGGCCCGCCTTCTCGAACTTGTCTTTGTATGCCCACTGCCAGGAGTACTCATACTTGGCCTCCTCAAGCGGCTCGTAGTTGGCTGTGTCGAGATAGCTCACACCATAAGCCAAGCAGGCGTCCATAATCGACAAATCCTGATAGGGCAATGCCAGGTTTACTACCAAGTCGGGCTTGAACTCTTGAAACAACGCCACGAGCTCATCCACGTTGTCTGCATTGACCTGTGCTGTCTTTACCTTCACGTCTCCCGTATCGGAGGCAATACGGTCGCACTTGCTCTTCGTGCGGCTTGCCACCATGATATCGGTGAAGACGTCAGCGTTCATCGCAATCTTTTTGACGGCAACGGTGCTTACGCCCCCTGCACCGATAACTAATACTCTTCCCATCTGCAAATAGATTAATTCTTGTAATTGTGTATGATTCTATAATAAAGGTCTCCCAAGGGCGGGAAACCGATGGACAAATGTACGGGTTTCTTTGGGAATAGCAATATGGGAGCTATGGCGCCGGCGGCTATTGCTCTTCCTCGCTCTTGTTGGAGGACGATGGCTTCTTTATGGCTTCACGTTTGAAACGTTTTATTCGGGCATTCGCACGGTCGAAGAAGGCGGCATAATCGCCATCGCCAAACACGAGGGCTCGTGCGTTGAGCATCTTCACCATCGCGCGATAGGCATTGTCGGTGGCGCGGCGGGCTGCCTTCATTGCTCCAACCACAAAAGAGGTGCGCTCCTCTGTGCGCTTTTGGATGTGGGCCTGCACCCTGTCGTTGGCATCCCTTAGCGCCTCCACGAAACGCGTAAGCCCCAATGTTTCCACCTGCGCGGAGTATTTGTCTTCCAAATCCTCAATGAAGCTATTGAGCAGTCCCGACTCTTTATCCAGCTGCGCAGCCCCGCTGATGCGATAATCCTTGATGTGCTGCGCAAGCACCTTGGCGGAGGCCGTCAACGTCTCGTCGCTCAGCCTAAGATAGCCCTGCACCATGTGTCGGTATGCCGCGTAACATACGTCGCGCTCTTCGTCAGCCTTGGCAATGTCGTCGGTTGTAAGACTCTTGCGTGAAATACGCATTGCGTCGCACTCGGCGGCAAGGGCCTTCTCGAGTGTAGACAAGAGTTTGGGCACAGCGGCTGTAATCTTCTCGTCCTTCTTTGCCACCGTGATAAAATCTTGGATAAACGCAACATGCGCACCGTTGTTCATTCGCGAAAGTTTGATGTCGTAGATTTCCTTCATAGCCTTGGGGGTTAAATTGTCAATAATGCACTTCGGAGGGAAGCAAAAACCTTCCGCCACGAAGTTAAGGATTCTTTTCGAGATATCAGCGTACCCCTACAACGTTAATAGATGTTTATGATTTATATCGTCGTACCCCTACGCCGATGTGTTTTTCTTCATTTTTGGACCGTCGTACCCCTACAATGTTAATAGATGTTTATGATTTGCATCGTCGTACCCCTACGCTGATGTGTTTTTTTTCTTTTCCGACATCGTCGTACCCCTACGCTGTTAAGGGATTTTTACAATTGGTATCGTCGTACCCCTACGACGATATGTTTTTTCTTTTCCGACATCGTCGTACCCCTACGCCGTTAAAGGATTTTTACAATTGGTATCGTCGTACCCCTACGCCGATGTGTTTTTTTCTTTTCTTACATCGTCGTACCCCTACGCTGTTAAAGGATTTTTACAATTGGTATCGTCGTAGGGGTACGCCGATAAAAACCACCCCCGCAAGAACCCCCTACAAACTCTCCCGCCCTTCCCGCATCCCCGCGTTAATGGATTGCCTCG
>CAVGKO010000044.1:0-10294 GCA_963629885.1 Anaerobutyricum sp. | reverse complement strand
TTGACGCGTGAATCTTGCTTCCGCGCGAGCCGCTGAAAGAAAAGTACAGTGTTTCTTGCTTTGGCGCGAGCCGCCGGGGCAAGATTGCGGCACGCCGCTGTTCCGCGCGTGGCGCTGAGGGGCGTTTTAATGGGGTTTAAAGAGTGTTTGAACAGAAAGAGAAGGGGCGGGGGGTACAACCATCCAAGTTAATATCTAACTTTGAGGCCCTAAACAAGTATTGTCTTATGGTACAAAGATTCGATTTCTTAGTTATTGGTTCCGGCATTGCGGGAATGAGTTTTGCCCTTAAGGTGGCACATAAAGGGAAGGTGGCTTTGGTTTGCAAGACCAATTTGGAGGAAGCCAACACCTATTTTGCTCAGGGCGGCATCGCCTCGGTGACCAACCTTATTGTTGACAACTTCGACAAACATATTGAGGACACAATGATTGCCGGCGACTGGCTAAGCGACCGTGCCGCAGTGGAGAAGGTGGTACGCAACGCGCCTCAGCAGATAAAGGAATTGATTAGTTGGGGTGTCGACTTCGATAAGGATGAGAAGGGCAACTTCGACCTCCACCGCGAGGGAGGGCACTCGGAGTTCCGTATCCTACACCACAAAGACAACACCGGGGCAGAGATACAAGACAGCCTTATCAAGGCCATTCAGAAGCATCCCAACATCACCGTATTCGAGAATCATTTTGCCATAGAGATACTGACGCAACATCACCTGGGCGTCACCGTCACCCGCCAGACTCCCGACATTGAATGCTACGGAGCATATATAATGGACGAGAAGGGGAAAATCGACACCTTCCTCTCGAAGGTGACGCTGATAGCCACCGGCGGAGTGGGAGCCGTTTACCACACAACCACCAATCCTTTGGTTGCCACCGGCGACGGCATTGCTATGGTCTACCGCGCCAAGGGAACAGTCAAGGACATGGAGTTTGTGCAGTTCCACCCCACGGCATTGTATCATCCCGGCGACCGCCCCTCGTTCCTTATCACGGAGGCCATGCGCGGCTATGGCGGCATACTTCGCACCTTGGACGGCAAAGAGTTCATGCAGAAATACGACAAACGCCTCTCGTTGGCTCCACGCGACATCGTGGCACGTGCCATCAAGAACGAGATGGATATCCACGGTTGCGACCATGTGTACCTCGACGTTACCCACAAAGACCCGGAAGAGACGAAGAAACATTTCCCCAATATCTACGAGAAATGCCTCAGCCTCGGCATCGATATCACCAAAGACTATATCCCGGTGGCACCTGCTGCCCATTATCTGTGTGGAGGAATAAAGGTGGACCTCGATGCCCGCTCGTCCATCAACCGCTTGTATGCCGTGGGCGAATGCTCGTGCACAGGTCTGCATGGCGGCAACAGGTTAGCCTCCAACTCGCTTATCGAAGCCGTTGTATATGCCGATGCGGCAGCCAAGCACAGCCTCAGCATCATCGACTCGCTGAGCTATCAGGAGAACATACCCGAGTGGAACGACGAGGGCACAACCTCGCTCGAGGAGATGGTGCTTATCACTCAAAGCGTGAAAGAGGTGGGACAGATTATGAGCACATACGTAGGTATTGTCCGTTCCGACCTAAGGCTCAAGCGTGCATGGGACAGACTGGATATTATATACGAAGAGACCGAGAGTCTGTTTAAACGCTCGGTCGCCTCGAAAGATATCTGTGAGCTGCGCAACATGATTAACGTGGGCTACCTCATCATGCGTCAGGCCATTGAGAGGAAGGAAAGTCGCGGACTACACTACACCCTCGACTATCCTCCCGTAAAGAAATCATAACTTCTGTTGTTTCAGTTGCTCCACAAACCCATCGATGCGTTGCATCTCCTGAGGGATTGGTATGCGCTGCGGACAATGGGGCACGCACTGCCCACATCCGATGCAGTGGGCGGCCTGCCGTAGGCGTGGCACGTCGCGGTCGTATCCCACAAGGAAGGCATGCCGTGCACGCTTGTAATCCGCATCGTCGATACCCTTATTGGGCAGGTTGCCCTCCTTTATACATTTATTATAGTGCGTGAACACTGCCGGGATGTTGATGCCGTAGGGGCAAGGCAGGCAGTAGTTGCATTCGTTGCACGGGATAGTCTTCAGGTTGTAGATATCGCCGGCTATCTCCATCAGGAAGGCATTCTCTTCCTCGCTGATGGGACGCAGCGGCGAGTAGGTGCATAGGTTCTCGCGAAGATTCTCCATATACGTCATGCCGCTGAGCACCGTCAGCACTCCCTCGGGCGTCCCGGCAAAGCGGAAAGCCCAGCTTGCCACACTGCTCTCCGGCTCGCGTTGTTTCATCTTTGCCACTATCCTGTCGGGCACATTGGCAAGTCGTCCGCCAAGCAACGGCTCCATGATGATGGAGGGGATACCCCGTTTTTGTAGTTCGCCATAGAGATATACGGCATCAGTGTTACGGCTGTTTATCTCGTCGGCATAGTTCCAGTCAAGGTAGTTAAGCTCTATCTGTGCAAAGTCCCAATGATAGCGTCCTTCGTCGTGCCAACGAAGGGCAAGGTCGTACACCTTGATGTCGCCATGGTAAGAGAAGCCGAGGTTGCGAATACGTCCCTTCTCGCGTTGCTCAACAAGCCAGTCGAGTATGCCATTGTCCATATAACGATGATAGAAGTCCGCCATGCCGTCGCCACCCATGCCGATGCCGTGGAGCAGGAGATAGTCCACATAGTCCACTTGCAGCTCCCGCAGCGAATTCTCGAACATTTGGATGGATGCCTCGCGGCTCCATGTTGTGGGAGCGAAGTTGGACAGCTTAGTGGCAATGAAATACTCCGAACGTTTGTGTCGGCTGAGGGCAATGCCTGTGGCATGTTCCGAACGCCCTTGGCAATAAGCGGGGGATGTATCGAAGTAGTTCACTCCATGTTCAAGGGCATAGTCCACTTGGCGGTTCACCATCTCTTGGTCTATCCCGGCATTGGGATTCTCGCGTCCCGAGCCTCCGCCTTCCACCGGCAGGCGCATCATGCCGTAGCCGAGCAGGGACACCTTGTCGCCGCAACCGGGATTTGTGCGGTAAGTCATTTTCCCTTTCGGGGGCTCCTGAGTGGTTGCCTCCCGGCTGTTATTGTTGCCACCGCAGGCAGTCAGCGCTGCCGATGCTGCCACGGTGTTGCCTCCCAATACTCTCAGGAAGGCTCTTCTGTTTATTTCTTTATCCATTGCTTTGTTCTTTTTCTTGTGATTAGATAATGCGGTGCATCTCGTGGCCTTCCACGTAGATGGCACTAAGCGGACGCGAGGGGCAAAGGTTCTCGCAAGCTCCGCAGCCGATGCATCGCTCGGTGTTGATTGCCGGAATCTTTGGCGAGTGGGGGTCGTCCTTGTCCGAGGGTATCATCGTGATGGCTTTAGAGGGACAGTGACGTGCACAGTTGCCACACTCCACCCCGTCGGTCAGCGGCACGCAGTTCTCTTTCACCCATACGGCATGACCTATCTGCGTTGAGGATTTGTCGGCTATGTCTATCGGGAGGATAGCGCCTCCGGGACATACCTCGCTACATTTGGTGCACTCCGGACGGCAGTAGCCTCTTTCGTATGACATCGTGGGCTGCATCAGCTTCATGAGGTCGGTAGAGGGGCGAAGCACGTCGTTGGGGCAGGCAGAGACGCAGAGCTGGCAGGCAGTGCAGTGCTGCGCCATGTTCTTTGCCGAGAGGGAGCCCGGAGGTGTTATGGGAGTGCTGCGCTTGGGCACTTTCTTGTCCACTATGGCAGCAAGTCCGCCGTCCACCTTCTTCTCCTGCGCCACCACCGCCGAGGCAGTGGCAAGAGCCGTGCCCATAAGGAAGGTGCGGCGAGTGGCAGAGCGCATGGCATCGTTGTTCCCGGCTTTCCCGGGGAGATATCTAAGGCGAAGTGCCCCGTGCTTGCAGTTGCCGATGCAGTCCATACAAGCCACGCAGCGGCTGTAGTCTATCTTATGGTTTTTGTAATCGATGCACGAGGACTTGCACCCCCGGGCACACAAGCTGCAGTTCTTGCATTTCCCGGCATCAATCACCGGGCGAAGCAGCGAGAAGCGGGAAAGGAAGCCCAAGAGTGTGCCCACCGGACATATGGTGTTGCAATACGTCCTCCCGCCACGCCAAGCAAGGATAGCTATCACGATGAAGGTAAAGAGGGCTATGAGGAAGGTAGCGAGACTGCGCATCCACACATCTCTTTCGTAGAAGGCATAGCTCCCTGCGCGCTCTGCCAGGTATGCCAAGAGATTGTTGCCCCAACCATAGAGCGGGGCAAAGAGGTTTTGCACAATACGTCCGTATGAGCTGTAGGGCGCAAGCAATGCCGCCAAAGACCCTACGCCTGCCACCATTGCCACAACGAACACTGCCAGCACTCCGCATCTCAGCCACGTCTTGGCAGGCGAGTAGCTGAAGCGATACTTCTTTTTCTTGCGCCGCGAGCTGAGCCACGATATGATGTCTTGCAACACTCCCATGGGGCATATCACGGAGCAATACACTCGTCCCATCACCAGTGTGAGCACCACGAGGCCCAACACCACCCCCACATTCAAAGCCAAGACGGCAGGCAGCAGTTGCACCTTTGCCGTCCACCCCAGCCATGCGTGGATTGTCCCCGTAAAGTCGAGGAACAAAGCCGTCACTGCCACAAAGAACAGCACAGCCAATGTCAATCTGATTTTTCTAAGCATCTTAATATATTGGTTTTTCTATGATTCTGTTTCTTGGCGGCACAAAAGTAGACAAAACACATGTAAAGGGAATATATACGTAATGCGGACATTCTGACCATTTTTGCGGGAGGGCAACCCCGCGATAGGCGGTTTTTGTCTAAATTTGCCGACATAATGAACAAAACTATGGATGACGAGTTTGATATAAGAGACACCCACATGCCGGAAAGCGAACGCGAATACGAGAACGCGCTCCGTCCTCTTTCCTTTCACGACTTCAGCGGACAAGCCAAGGTGGTGGAGAACCTTAAGGTCTTCGTTATGGCTGCCCGTATGCGTAAGGAGGCATTGGACCATGTGTTGCTGCACGGTCCTCCCGGACTGGGCAAGACAACGCTGTCGAACATCATTGCCAACGAGCTGGGTGTGGGGTTCAAGGTGACCTCCGGTCCGGTGCTCGACAAGCCGGGCGACCTGGCAGGTGTGTTGACTTCCTTGGATAAGAACGACGTGCTTTTCATCGACGAGATTCACCGCCTCAGCCCCGTGGTGGAGGAGTATCTCTATTCGGCAATGGAGGATTTCCGCATCGACATCATGATAGACAAGGGGCCCAGTGCCCGTTCCATTCAGATAGACCTGGCGCCGTTCACCTTGGTGGGGGCAACCACCCGAAGCGGATTGCTTACAAGTCCCTTGCGTGCCCGCTTCGGCATCAATATGCACCTCGAGTACTACGAGATGGAGACCTTGACGAAGATTGTGCTCCGCAGTGCAGATATCTTGAATGTGAAGTGCGATACGAGTGCAGCCTGCGAGATTGCTTCCCGCAGCCGTGGCACGCCACGTATTGCCAATGCCCTGCTGCGCCGTGTGCGCGACTTTGCGCAGGTGAAAGGCTCGGGCGAAATCGACAAGGCCATTGCCTGCTATGCCTTGGAGGCATTGAACATCGACCGCTACGGGCTGGACCAGATAGACAACAAACTGCTTACAACCATCATCGACAAGTTTGGCGGCGGACCTGTTGGGCTTACCACCATTGCCACGGCATTGGGCGAAGACCCGGGGACCATAGAGGATGTATACGAGCCCTTCCTCATCAAAGAGGGCTTTATCAAACGCACGCCGCGAGGCCGCGAGGTGACCGAGCTGGCTTATACTCACCTGGGGCGTAAGCGCGACGAGAGACAAGGGTTTTTATTCGATTGAATTATGGCTGGAGGAATGAAGCGGCTCGCAGGAGAGACTGCGATTTACGGCATCAGCAGCATCGTGGGGAGGTTCCTTAACTGGATGCTTGTGCCCATCTATACACGTGTATTGTCGGCAGAGAGCGACTATGGGATTGTAACCAACCTGTATGCTTGGACGGCTCTCTTGATGGTTATACTCACCTACGGGATGGAGACGGGCTTCTTCCGTTTCATCAACAAGAAAGAAGAGCAGCAGCCGATGCGGGTGTATGCCACAACGCTGAGCAGCGTGGCGTTTACTTCCGTGATGTTTATGATTCTGTTGCTATGCTCTCTTACCTCCGTCAGCCGGGCATTGGGCTACGAAGAGCACCCGGAGTTTGTGGGGATGATGGGTTGCATAGTGGCTGTGGATGCTTTCTGCTGCATCCCCTTTGCCTTCCTCCGCTACCAACGCAAGGCCCTTAGGTTTGCCTTCCTCAAGCTGCTGAACATATTCCTCAACATCATCTTGGTGCTGTTCTTCCTCCTTGCCTGTCCGTGGCTTGAGGGGCATGCTCCTTCTTCTGTGGGTTGGTTTTATGAGTCGGACTATCAGGTGGGCTATATCTTTGTGGCCAATGCCGCGGGCACCCTCGTTACGCTTCTCTTATTGATACCCGACATGCTGCCGGGGCTGCGCGAGAAGGCAAACTTTGGCTTGCTGAGGCAGATGCTGCGCTATTCGTTCCCCATCCTTATCTTGGGCATTGCCGGCATATTCAACCAGACAGCCGACAAGATACTCTTCCCCTTCCTTTTCGAAGACAAAGAGATGGCAAACGCCCAGCTGGGCATCTATGGTGCCTGCTTCAAGATTGCCGTGGTGCTCGTCATGTTCACCCAGGCGTTCAGATACGCCTACGAGCCGTTTATCTTCGCCAAGAACAAAGACGACGACAGCAAGAAGGCGTATTCCGAGGCCATGAAGTATTTCGTCATCTTCGCCTTGTTTATCTTCCTTGGCGTGATGTATTATATCGACATACTGAAGCACTTTGTGCCCGAGAGCTACTACGAGGGGCTGAGGGTTGTGCCCGTCGTCATGCTGGGAGAGTTGTTTTTCGGGATTTATTTCAACCTCTCGTTTTGGTATAAGCTAATTGACAAGACCCGGTGGGGCGCCTACTTCTCCATCATTGGCTGTGTGTCGACGGTATTGATTGTGGTGCTGTTTGCTCCCCGCTTCGGGTATATGGCTTGCGCGTGGGCTTCGTTTGCCAGCAACCTCGTCATGATGGTTCTATCCTACCTTGTTGGTCAGAGGAAGTTCCCGATACACTACGACCTCGGCTCCGCTGCCTTCTATGGTGTGTTGGCGGCGGCTTTCTACATGGCAGGGATGCTGCCGGAGATTGACTCGGAAGCCTTGCGCCTTGGCTACCGCACTCTGCTGCTTTGCATCTTTACCTTCATCATCATAAAGCGCGACCTCCCGCTCCGCGACCTCCCTTACATCGGACGCTTCTTCTAAGCCGAGTGCATGAGGACCTGTGGTCCGCGCAGGCTGCACGAGGCCGGGAATGCAGCAATCCGCCCTAATACATGGGATGCATGAAGCCGGGATTGCAGCAATCCTGCCTCATGCACGTGATGTACCGGCAAGATTGCAGCAATCCGCGCCCATACATGAGATGTATGAAGCAAGATTGCAGCAATCCGGGTTCATACACGTGATGTACCGGCAAGATTGCAGCAATCCTGGTCCATACACGTGATGTGTCAAGCAAGATTGCAGCAATCCTGCCTCATGCACGTGATGTACCGGCAAGATTGCAGCAATCCTCCCTCATACACGTGATGTATCAAGCAAGATTGCAGCAATCCTCCCTCATACACGTGATGTACCGGCAAGAATGCGGCAATCCGCGGTCCATGCAGATTGCGCGAGCGTTAGAAATTGCAACGGACATCCCCTCACACATAATGCATCCCTCTGTCATTCCGGGTCAGGGGCCCGGAATGACAGATGCGGATGGTCGGTTATATTGCGAAGCCGTATGTTCTTCCCGGCTGAGATGCCTCTAAAAGACCCTTAAGGTCAAAAAATCGGGAGGGAAGCTTTGCCGTTTACCATAAATGTTGTAATCTTACACCCCAAACAAAAACAACATTTAACCTAAAACGGATATGAACATAAATTGGTCTGCGCAAGAATTCATTTGGCTTGATTGGGTCATCCTCGCCATAGGCGTCATAGGAGTGATATGGGCAGTGTGGCGAACAATAGTAAAAGACAAGAAGGCATCCGGAGGTGAGACCTCCTCTGACTACCTCTTCGGTAAGGGCGAGCCTTGGTATGTAATCGGTATGGCAATCTTTGCCGCCAACATCGGCTCGGAGCACCTTGTGGGTCTGGCAGGAACGGGAGCAAAGAGCGGTGTAGGTATGGCTCACTGGGAGATGCAGGGCTGGATGATTCTCTTCCTCGGATGGCTGTTCGTGCCGTTCTACCAGCTATTGAACAACAAGCTGGGCAAAATCATTACGATGCCCGACTTCTTGAAGTTTCGCTACACGAAACGCACGGGCTCGTGGCTGTCGATTATCACCCTTGTGGCATACGTATTGACCAAGGTGAGCGTTACAGCCTATACGGGCGGTATATTCTTTGAGTTCTTGCTCGGCATTCCGTTTTGGTACGGAGCCATTGGTTTGATTCTTATCACTTGTGTATTCACGGTGTTTGGCGGCATGAAGGGTGTGATGACATTGTCGTCCATACAGACGCCGATATTGATAGTGGGCTCTTTCCTTGTGTTGTTCCTCGGCCTCTCCGCTCTTGGTGGCGGCAGCATAACGGCAGGCTGGGAAAGCATGATGGACTACTGCGGTCAGCTCAACAACGGCTACGGCACCACCCATATGTTTCACTGGGAAGAGGGCGACTCGATGTATCAGGACTATCCCGGCTTTGTGGTCTTCCTCGGTGCTTCCATCATCGGCTTCTGGTATTGGTGTACCGACCAACATATCGTACAGCGTGTGTTGGGTCAGACCAAGAACGAAGACAACGGCGTTGTTATAGCCCGTGCCCGCCGTGGTACCATTGCGGCAGGTTTCTTCAAGATACTCCCCTGCTTCATGTTCCTGATTCCGGGTATGGTGTGTGCCGCTTTGGCTGCGCGAGGTGATATTGCTCTCGACAACAACGATGCCGCCTACGCCATCATGGTGAAGCATATCCTTCCTGCCGGTATAAAGGGTATTGTTACCATCGGCTTCGTTTATGCCCTCGTGGCATCTCTGGCTGCGTTCTTCAACTCCTGCGCAACCCTCTTCACCGAAGACTTCTACAAGCCGATGAAGCCGGGCAAGAGCGAGAAACATTACATATTGGTGGGCCGTGTGGCTACCGTCGTTGTGGTGATACTCGGTTTCCTTTGGATTCCGGTGATGATGAACCTCGGTTCTTTGTACGACTACCTGCAGGGCATACAGTCGTTGCTTGCTCCGGCCATGGTGGCAGTGTTCACCCTCGGTATATTCTCCAAGAGGATTACTCCCAAGGCAGGTGAGTGGGGTATGATTGGCGGCTTCGTCATCGGTATGCTCCGTTTGGTCACCAATGTGCTTACGGATACAGGCAAGGCGGCTATGGACGGCGCCTTCTGGGATTATACGGCATGGTTCTGGCAAACCAACTGGCTCGTGTTTGAGTGCTGGCTGTTGGTCTTCATCATTGCCATGATGGTGGTAGTGTCGTGCTTCACCAAGGCTCCGAGCAAGGAACAGATAGATGCCATCACCTTCACAGCCGACTATCGCAAGACTATTCGCGAGAGCTGGGGCGTATGGGATATCGTTGGGTCGCTCGTAGTGGTTGCCCTCTGCGCCGCCTTCTATGCATACTTCTGGTAAACATCCCAAACAACAGACAACTATGTTGGAAGAATTAAAAGAGAAAGTGTTTAAGGCCAACCTCGACCTCGTAGGGCATGGCTTGGTAATCTTCACTTGGGGCAACGTGAGTGGTATCGACCGCGAGAAGGGCCTCGTTGTAATCAAACCCTCTGGAGTGGGCTACGACAAGATGAGGCCCGAGGATATGGTGGTGGTGGACCTCCGTAGCGGCAAGGTGGTGGAAGGCGATTTGAATCCTTCGTCCGACACCCCGACGCATCTGGTGCTCTACCGTGCCTTCCCACGGATTGGCGGTGTGGTGCATACACATTCCACCTACGCCACGGCATGGGCTCAGGCAGGCAAGGACATCCCGAATATAGGCACCACGCATGCCGACTATTTCCACGACAGCATCCCATGCACGGAGGCGATGACCGAAGATATGATGGCGGAATACGAATACAACACGGGCGTTGTTATTGTGGACCGCTTCAAGAAGGGGAATATCAATCCGGTGCACACTCCGGGAG
>CAVGKO010000043.1:0-10362 GCA_963629885.1 Anaerobutyricum sp. | reverse complement strand
CATTAAGGAAGCACTTAGCCGGCTTGAAAGAGGGAATGTTGTGCTCCGGAATGATTATCGTAGTATTCTTCGAAATGTTACGAGCTGTCTTCTGAGCTCTACGTTTGATAACGAAACTTCCGAATCCTCTCAGATAAACATTCTCACCATGAGCCATAGAGTTCTTTACTGATTCCATGAATGCTTCGATGGTCTTCAGCGCTGTCTGTCTGTCAACGCCGGTACTTCTTGAAACCTCACTAACGATATCTGCTTTTGTCATACCTATAAAAATTAAATGATGAATTATTTACTAAATTTTTGAAGGGCAAATATATACCTTTTTATCAAGGTGGTGAAAGAATTGTGCGGCATTTTTTTGAAAAAAAGAATCCAAAAACGCAAAAACCCCGTTTGCGGTACTTCTGGACACGTTTTGACGGGTGGTTGTTGGGGCTTTGCGGCGCTACGAAGAGGAAGAGATATGGTGGATGGGCTTGTTGGAATGATTGAATTTACTTTTCTTTGTAAGGAATTAAAATTTTACAGCTATGTCATTGAATAAGGTTATTTTAATCGGCAACGTGGGCAAAGACCCCGAGGTTCGTTATTTCGAGAGTAATGCGGCATTTGCTAATTTCACTATGGCAACATCCGAGAGAGGTTACACGCTGGCTAACGGCACAGTTGTTCCGGAGCGGACGGAGTGGCATAACATTGTTGCGCGTCGCGACCAAGTTCCCTTCGTGGAGAAATGGGTGAAGAAGGGTGCTCTTCTTTATGTGGAGGGAAAGATTCGCACCCGTAACTATGATGACCGGAATGGAGTGAAGCATTACGTCACTGAGATTTATGCTGACCGCATTGAGTTTTATGACATGGGTTCGCGGCCCGATAGGGGTGAGGCTTCCCGTCAGGAGAGTGCGCAGCCTGCTCCACAAGCGCAACCTACGCAGCCTGCACCATCTGCAGAGCCAACAGAAGACCTTCCGTTCTAAATAATAATGAGAAGAACATTCCTTGCCGCGCTCTTCGTCGGTCTTTTGATGTGTGTTTCATGCACAGATTATACGCCGAAGCCGCGCGGCTATGTTCGTTTGGAGCCACCCCGGGCAAGCTACAAGCCCTTGGCGGTGGACAGTATGCCGTGTGCTTTTCTTGTCTCGCAGTTGGTTAGGGTTGAGATGCCCCGGGAAGGTAGCCGTGGGGTCAACCTCTCGTATCCGTCCTTGGGCGCAAAGATATATTGCAGCTATCTGCCGGTGACGCCCACGACGCTTCCGGGGGTGATGAATGAGTCGCGGATGATGGTTGGGCGTTTGATGAAACAGACGGAGGATGTGAAGGAACGCGCCTACGAGAATCCGAGTGAGGGGGTGTATGGTTCTCTTTTCTTGATTGGAGGAGATGTGGCTTCGCCGGTGCAATTCGTGTTGACCGACAGTGTGAGGCATTTCTTCCGTGGCGCGTTGTATTACGACTGCGTGCCTAATGCCGACTCCCTGGCTCCGCTTACCGACTACCTCAGGGCAGACATAATTGAGTTGATACAATCTTTTACTTGGAAGAACGAAACCCATGCCTCTTCTCTTTAGATATACCACACCTTTGCTTGGCGTTTGGAAGATGGACGAAACGTCGGACGAGTTGCTCGCGATGCTGGGTGATGATGCGTCGACTCTTGAAGGTCTCAGGCTGTTGACGACAGAGCGCCGCCGCCGCGAATGGCTGGCGAGTCGCGTGTTGCTGAAAACACTGATAGGAAAGGAATGCCGGGTGGCATATCATGCCGACGGGGCACCTTATCTGCCCGACTCTACATTATCTATTAGTATCTCCCACACCGAAGGCTATGCCGCCGTGTTGTTGCAGAAGGAGGGAGCAGCCGGCATAGATATAGAGCGCCGACAGCCGAGGGTGCTGAGGGTGCGCAGCCGTTTCTTGTCTGAAGAAGAAGATGCGGCAGTCTCCTCTTGTACCGATGATGAGGTGAGCCGCTTGCTGGTTTATTGGTGCGCCAAAGAAGCATTATATAAAATGATACGGCAAGGGGAAGTGGACTTTGCCTGCCACTTGCATGTGGAGCCGTTCCCTCTTGCCGAGAGTGGAGAGATTCGCGTGCGTGAGACGCGGACCTCCATGGCACAGGGCTTTGACCTTAGATATGAGGTGACGCCTGATTTTGTGCTTGTGTATAACCTACCGGCTTGCCCGTAGCCCTTTGATGACGGCGGGGGTGAAGCCTTCCTCTTCCATAGCGTTCAGTCCTTTGATGGTCACTCCGCCCGGAGTGGTCACGCGGTCGATTTCCTCCTCGGCATGGCTGCCGTGAGATAGCAACAGCCGGGCTGCACCCTCCACTGTGCGGGCAACAATCTCCTGTGCTTCGCGGGGACGGAAGCCAAGCTCCACGCCTCCTTCCGTGGCGGCACGGATGTAGCGGAGGGCATAGGCAATGCCGCATGAGGCAAGTGCCGTGGCTGAGCCCATCATCTTCTCTTCTATCGGAAGGGCACAACCAAGCTCGTTGAAGATGCCGACAACCAAGTCGTATTGCTCCTTTGTGGCACCATGGGCAGCCACGAAGGTCATGCTGCTCTGTATCTCGATGGCGGTGTTGGGCATAATGCGGAAAAGAGGAGACATAGTCTTGCCTTCTGATGTGAAATATTTCTCCAATGTCTCGAAAGAGATGCCTGCGGCAACGGATACGATGAGCTGATTGGGGGAGAGCGTGTCTTTTATCTCTTCGGCAACCGCTTCCACCAGCCAAGGCTTTACGGCAAGGACGATGATGTCTGCCCCAAGCACTGCCTCGGGGTTGCTTGTTGTTGTCACTATCCCGGGGCATAAGGCCCTTATCTTCTTAAGAGTTGCTTCAGTATGTGCTGTGCAGGTGATGTCTGAGGCATCAAACATTTGCCCTTTAGCCAGCCCGCGGGCTATGGCTCCGCCGATATTCCCGGCGCCTATAATCGTTATTTTCATGTTTTTCAGTTTGTCTGTTGTTGTGGAACCACGGGTGGCAAAAGTATGAAAAAAGGAATAAAACCCTTACTTTTGCGCCAAAATGTATAACCAAGACAAACAAAAAGAACAAAATGAAGAGACTTGTTGTTGCCGGCTTGATGCTGGCTTGTGCGTTCTCTGCCGCACCGGTTGGGGCACAAGAGAATGATGGTGAAAAGGAAGAAGGCTTCGTTTTCACTACGGTAAAAGAAATCCCTATCACGTCAATCAAGAATCAGAACCGTGCAGGTACGTGCTGGTGTTATTCGTCGATGGCTTTCCTCGAGGCAGAGCTGCTCCGCATGGGAAAGGGCGAGTATGATTTTGCTGAGATGTTTATTGTTTACCATACGTATCAGGACCGTGCCGACATGGCAGTGCGCACTCACGGCGACGCTTCGTTTTCGCAGGGCGGTTCGTTTTATGATGTGATATATGGTATGGAAACATTCGGGTTGGTGCCCGAAGAGGAGATGCGTCCGGGTGTGATGTATAACGATACGTTGAGCAATCACGGCGAGCTGTCGGCTCTTACCGATGCGATGGTGGCAGCCATGGCGCGTGGTGGCAAGTTCCAGGCAGATAAAGACAACAATCTGTTGTGGAAGAAAGCCGTTGCAGCCGTGCACGAAATCTACCTTGGCAAGGTGCCCGAGAAGTTTACTTACAAAGGAAAGGAATACACCCCGAAGTCGTTCTACGAGTCAACGGGCTTGAAGGCCTCCGATTATGTGTCGCTGACTTCTTATACTCATCATCCGTTCTACACTAAGTTCTCGTTGGAGATACAAGACAACTGGCGTCATGCAGAGTCGTACAACCTGCCGATAGATGAACTTATGGAAGTGTTCGACAACGCCATCGACAAGGGCTACACCATTGCGTGGGGTTCTGACGTTAGCGAAGACGGCTTTACTCGCGATGGTCTTGCCGTTATGCCGGACGTAGAGAAGGTGCAGGAGCTGAGTGGCTCGGATATGGCTCATTGGTTGAAGATGAAACCGGAGGAGAAGAAGCTTACCACCAAGCCGCAGCCTCAGAAATGGTGCACGCAGGCAGAACGTCAGTTGGCTTACGACAATCGCGAGACAACCGACGACCATGGCATGCTGATTTACGGTACAGCCAAGGACCAGGACGGTAACGAATATTATAAGGTAAAGAACTCTTGGGGTAAGGCCGGCAAGTATGAGGGTATATGGTATGCTTCCAAAGCTTTTGCCCGCTACAAGACAATGAACATCATTGTTCACAAAGACGCACTGCCCAAAGCTATCAAGTCGAAGCTCGGCATCAAGTAAAAATCCCGTAGCGAGGATTACAAGATAGGAAAGAGGTTGCAAGTTGCAGCCTCTTTTTTTCGCCGCGGGCCGGCGGGAAGGGTGAGTACGGTGTTTCCGGCTTGCCGCGAGTCGGCGGGAAGGGTGAGTACAGTGTTTCCGGCTTGCCGCGAACCGGCGGGAAGGAAGAGTACAGTGTTTCTTTCTTGCCGCGAATCAGCGGGAAGGGTGAGTACGGTGTTTCCGGCTTGCCGCGAACCAGCGGCAAGCTAGAAACACTGTGTTTTGCTCAATACATGGCGTGCGGCAAGCTAGAAACACTGTGTTTTGCCTCATACATGGCGTGAGTGAAGCTAGAAACAGTGTGTTTTGCCTCATACATGGCGTGCGGGAGGCTGGAAACAGTGTGTTTTGCCTCATACATGACGTGCGGCAAGAAAGAAACACTGTCTTTTGCTTAATACATGACGTGCGGGAAGGTGTTGCAGCGAAACAAGGAAGGGCTGCGCCGTGGATATTCGTTCACGACGCAGCCCTATTACCATTTATATATAAAGACAATTAAGTTCTTAGTTGTTCAACACCTTCTTGAAGCGTGCGAGGAACTCTTTGGCCTCGTCCATGGAGAGGCAGAGCGGCGGAAGCAGACGTATGATATTGGTGCCTGCCACTCCCGTGAACACCTTCTCATCGAAGAGCAGACGGCTGCGAATCTCCTTTATTGGTCCGTCAAACTCTATACCAATCATGAGGCCCCTGCCACGCACTTCTTTGATTCCCGGCAAGCGGCGAAGCTCGTCGATGAGGAACGCCCCGACATGGGCTGCGTTGTCCACCAGTTGCTCTTTCTCCATAATATCCAATACGGCGATTGCTGCAGAGCAAGCCAGGTGATTGCCTCCGAACGTTGTGCCCAGCATCCCGTAGACAGGCTTAAACATCGGGCTGATAAGAAGGCCACCCATCGGGAAGCCGTTGCCTATACCCTTAGCCACGGTGATGAGGTCCGGGCGGATGCCGGCATACTGGTGGGCAAAGAACTTGCCGCTACGTCCGTAGCCGGATTGTATCTCGTCGAGGATGAGGCATACCTCGTATTTGGTACAGAGCGCACGAAGCTCCTTCATGAAGTCGTCCGATGGCAGCTGGATGCCCCCAACGCCTTGGATGCCCTCAATGATGACAGACGAAACATCGCCCTTCTTCAGCTCTCCTTCCACCATCGACGCATCGTTGAGGGGAAGGTAGGTCACTGCCAAGCCTTCGTTCACCGGCGCAATAATCTTGGGGTTGTCGGTAACGCGCACGGCAGCAGAGGTGCGTCCGTGGAAAGAGTGCTTGAAGGCCACCACCCGTTTCTTGCCGTTATGAAACGATGCCAGCTTGAGTGCGTTCTCGTTTGCCTCGGCTCCGGAGTTGATGAGAAACAATGAGTAGTCGTCGTAGCCGGAGGCCTTGCCCAGGCGGTCTGCCAACTTCTGCTGCAGACTGTTTACAACGGAGTTGGAATAGAACCCCAGTTTGCTTACTTGGTCGCTTATGGCAGCCACATACGTGGGGTGGCTGTGACCAACCGAGATGACGGCATGACCGCCATAGAGGTCGAGGTATTCTGTTCCCTCCTTGTCCCACACATGGCAACCCTTGCCCTTTACAATTTCTATATCAAATAGAGGATATACATCAAATAGTTTCATTTTGTCGAATCGTTTAGGATAAATAAATCGGGGTTAGAAAGCCGACGGCTTGAGGTGCAACCCCACGGTCTCTTCCAAGCCAAACAGCAGGTTCATGTTGTGCACCGCCTGTCCGCTCGCACCCTTCAGCAAGTTGTCAATCATGGATACAATCAGCAGCTTGTTATCGTACTTCTGGAGATAGATGAGACATTTGTTGGTGTTGACCACCTGCTTTAGGTTCGGGTTCTTGTCCGTGACGAAGGTGAACGAATGGTCGTCGTAGTATTCTTCGTAGATACGTTGGATTTCGCTTAGCTCCACCTTACAATCTATGTACGTTGTAGCAAAGATGCCGCGCGAGAAGTTACCCCGCATCGGGATGAAGTTGACGTTGCTCTCGAAGCTGTTTTGCAGCTGATGCAGGCTCTGATATATCTCTGCCAGGTGCTGGTGGGTGAACGGCTTATAGATGGATATGTTGTCGTTCCTCCAGCTGAAGTGTGAGGTGGGCGAGGGCTTTACGCCGGCGCCGGTAGAGCCCGTGATGGCATTCACATGCAGGTCGGAGTTAAGCATCAAATGCTTCGCCAGCGGAAGAACGGCCAATTGGATACAGGTGGCAAAGCAGCCGGGGTTAGCCACGTGACGCGAGTTGCAGATACGTCGGCGGTTAAGCTCGGGCAATCCGTATACGAAGTCGTGCTCGTCGCTCGCGATACGGTAGTCCATGCTGAGGTCTATTATCTTCAAGGTCTCAGGTATGGTATGGCTCTCCATGAACTTCC
This sequence comes from Anaerobutyricum sp., assembly GCA_963629885.1. Classification (GTDB taxonomy): domain Bacteria; phylum Bacteroidota; class Bacteroidia; order Bacteroidales; family Tannerellaceae; genus Parabacteroides. Next base: position 3,630 of record CAVGKO010000043.1, on the reverse strand, counting down.
GTGTGTCGCCATGGGCAGTGCAGAAGAACAGGAGGTCGATGTCCTCCAGCGGCAGTTGGTCGGTGAAACGCATGTCGGTCTCACCAAACAAGTCGCAGTGCACGTCGGTGATGCGGTTGCCGGCATTGCTGCTACTGTTCACGAACACGATTTCGGCATCAGGATGATTGAGCAGTAGGCGTATCAATTCGCCTGCCGTATATCCTGCGCCACCTATAATTCCAATCTTAATCATATCTTTTCGTCTTTATGGTTGTTGTAATAAACGCGTAGCGGTGTGGATGTAACCTTGATGAAGCCTTTGGCATCTTCTGCCGTCCAGCCCTTCTGCATCTCACCGTATTCGCCAAACTTAGTCTTCACCAAATCGTCTTTCGACTCAACACCTACGGTTGAGAACGAAAGCGGGCGAAGGTTGAGGATAGCCGTGCCGTTGACGTTGCGTTGCGACTCCTGCAGCATGGCTTCGATGTCGCGCATAACCGGCTCAAGGTACTGGCTCTCGTGGAGGAACATGCCATACCAGTTGGCCACCTGGTCCTTCCAATACTGCTGCCATTTGCTCAGTGTGTATTTCTCAAGGAATCGGTGTGCGCCGATAATCAGCATGGGGGCAGCAGCCTCAAAGCCTACACGTCCCTTGATGCCGATGATGGTATCTCCCACGTGCATGTCGCGACCAATGCCGTATGCCGAGCCAATCTTCTCCACCTTTTGTATGGCAGCAATCTTGTCGTCGAACACCTCGCCGTTCACTGCATAGATTTCTCCCTTCTTGAACTCTATGCGCAGCTCCTCGCTGCCGGTCTTCTCCACTTGCTTGAGGTAAGCACTCTCGGGCAACCCCTGAGCAGAGTCCAATATCTCGCCGCCGCAGATGGATGTACCCCACAAGCCTACGTTATACGAATACTTCAGCTTGGTGAAGTCGGCCACGAATCCGTGTTCCTTAAGGTAGTTTATCTCGTAGTCACGGCTTAGAGCCATGTCGCGGGTCAGCGTGATAATCTCCACGCCGGGAGCCATCACGAGGAATGTCATGTCGAAACGAATCTGGTCGTTGCCTGCTCCCGTTGAGCCGTGAGCAATGGCGTCGGCGCCAATCTCGTTTGCGTAGCGGGCAATGGCCAATGCCTGGAAGATACGCTCGGAGCTTACGGAGATGGGGTAGGTGCCGTTGCGAAGCACGTTGCCAAACACCATATACTTAAGGCTCTTCTCGTAGTATTCCTTGGTTACGTCGATTGTTACATATTTAGTTGCGCCCAGCTTGTAGGCGTTCTCTTCGTTTTGCTTCAGTTGTTTTTCGCTGAACCCACCTGTGTTGGCACAAGCGGCATATACTTCGTAGCCCTTCTCTTTGGCAAGATACATCACTGTGAAAGAGGTATCCAAACCTCCGCTGAACGCTACTACTACTTTCTTCTTCATCGTATGTTTCTCCTGTTCTTTTATTTGTTGTCTTTGTTTTTCTCAGCTGCTTCACGGGCGGCACGATGCGGGTCTGCCGGGTCGAACATCATTGCCGTGCATATGCAATACCTGCGGTTTGTGCGCTCCAAGATGTCGTGGTTCACGCATCCGTTGCAGCCACGCCAAAATGACTCGTCGTCGGTAAGGTCGGCAAAGGTGACGGGCACGTAACCCAAATCGGTGTTCATCTTCATCACGGCGGCACCCGAGGTCAAACTGAATATCTTTGCCTTGGGCCAACGCATACGTGCCAACTGAAATGTCATATCTTTGATTCGTCGGGCAACACCCAAACCACGAAAATCGGGATGTACAATCAACCCGGACGTTGTTACATACTGTTTGTTGCCCCACGACTCAATGTAGCTGAAACCTGCAAAACGGTCACCGGCAAGTGCGATAACTGCTTTCCCTTCCAACATCTTCTGTGCTACGTACTCGTGTGTACGCTTGGCAATCCCTGTCCCGCGCACCTTGGCAGCCTCCTCAATGGTTGTCAATATCTTGTCTACAAATACCTCGTGAGAGGCATCGGCAATCATTACATCGATTTCTGTTTCTTGTTTCATGTCTTCGACCGTTCTTTTTCTTTATGTATACCTATATAAAATGTGATAAAGCTTCCACTACTTCATTCCTACTTATCCCTTCGCGGGGGATAATAAGTATGGTGTCGTCGCCGGCTATCGTTGCCAATATCTCATGCGGTGCATTGAGGTCGATGTCGGAGGCTATGCCCATTGCATACCCGGGGCGCGTCCTTACTACGGCCAAGTTGCCCGAGAACTCAACGAGCGAATGTTGCTGCGTCTGCGCCATGTTGGGCTGCATCAACACCGAGTGATTGGACTGGCAATATACGTAGTCGCCGTTCGCATTACGCACCTTGGCCACCTTCAGCTGCTTGATGTCGCGCGACAGGGTTGCCTGCGTCACCTGAAACCCTTCGGCCTCCAAAGCCTTCTGCAACTCTTCCTGGCTGCATATCGACTTGGTTTGTATGATGCGGCAAATAGCTCCCAATCGTTCATTTTTTGTGCCCATATCTGTATTTTTATGCAAAGCGGACGCAAATATAAAGTGAATGGTTGAATAAATATGCACTACTCTCCGTGTTTTTTGTATAAATATTTACCGAAGCGTATAGACTAAGTCTAAAGAAAGGTTTCATACTTGTTAAAGAAACGATAACTTTGCGACCGGTAAAATCAAAAACAGCTATGAAAAAGAGTATTGGAATATTGATGGTTGCGCTTCTGTTATTGAATGCGTGCGGAAGCGTCCCTTTGACGGGAAGAAAACAAGTGTTGCTGGTGTCGGACCAAGAGGTGCTGACCTCCAGCCTTACGCAGTATAACGACTATATGAAAACCGCTTCGAAATCCTCGGACAAGGATATGAGCGCGATGGTGACCCGCGTGGGCAAGAAGATTGCCACTGCCACGGAGACCTATCTCAAGGAGAACGGCATGGAGAGCGAGGTGAAGAACTTTGATTGGGAGTTCAACCTCGTGAAAGACTCTCAAGTGAATGCCTTCTGTATGCCGGGCGGCAAGATTGTGGTATACGAGGGGCTGATGTCGTTGGTGGAATCAGACGATGAGCTGGCTGTGGTTGTTGGCCACGAGGTAGCCCACGCCGTAGCCAAACACAGCAACGAGCGTATGAGCCAGCAGTTGGTGGCACAGTATGGCGCAGCTATCCTCGGACAGGCTGTAAGCAACAAGAGTTCGGCAATCCAGAGCATGGCAAACACTGTGTATGGCTTGGGTGCTCAGTATGGCGTTATCCTGCCGTTCTCGCGCAAGCATGAGTCGGAAGCCGACTATATGGGTTTGGTGTTTATGACGATGGCGGGATACAATCCGGATGTGGCAGTAGGCTTTTGGCAGAAGATGTCTTCCGGAAGCAGTGGCTCAACACCGGAGTTCATGAGTACGCACCCCAGCAATTCCACCCGTATCTCCGAAATAGAAAAGGCTCTGCCCGAAATCAAAGAGAAATACAAGACAAAGTAACCTTGTCGAAGGAGAAACAAAAGACCCGTCTTTCGAAAGAAAAAGACCCGTCTTTCCTCTTCAAAAGATATATCCTTTGCCCCCGAAAGTCCCGTCTTTCATGAGCAAAGGATATATCTTTTTTTGCCCTCATGCATAC
>CAVGKO010000042.1:0-10724 GCA_963629885.1 Anaerobutyricum sp. | reverse complement strand
GCAGACTATTGCCAAGATAGAAACAGCATTAGGATGCAAACTCATCGATATTGTCCACTAATTCTGCACCACCCATCAGGCATTTGCCCGCCTTTACTTCCCACGCCCTCTCACTGCCTGCATTGGCCTTTCGGGAGACAATCTCTGTCGGCTGTTTCTCGTTTGAGAAACATTATTCATATCTTTGCGCCCGCAGCAGAATACCATGGCACAGATGAATCTTACTGAGTTGGATGATGTACTTGACAAACACTTTGGCAAGAAGGGCACAGCAAAGCGCGATGCATTCGAAAGCGATGTGGATGAAGCACTACATGCCTATAGGCTTGGCGAAGCCATCAAGAAAGCGCGCATAGAACAACATCTCACGCAAGAAGAGTTGGGCGAGAGGATTGGTGTAAAACGCGCTCAGATATCCCGTTTGGAGAGAGGCTATAGCATCACCATCCCCACAATGCGACGGGTGTTCAAGGCTCTCGGGGTGATGTCTGCCACCATCGACTTGGGAATAGCCGGCAAGGTGGCGCTGTGGTAAGCGCAATGCAAAAGAAGATGTTATCACCTTCTATGGTGGCATCTACAGAAAAAGAATTCGTGCCGTCGACACATATCCATTTGATGTGCCGACGGCACTAATGTTGAAACAACACTATGAACCAAATGCAATGAAAAAGTATATGATATTACTCGTGGCAACACTACTTGTTCCCGTTGCCATGATGGCGCAACAAGGCGCTACGATAAAAGGAAAGGTGATGGACGCGACAATCAATGCGGCAGTGGACTATGCCGACGTGTTCGTGTCGGATATGAACGACAGCATCGTGGCTGCCTCTATCGTCAGCGACGGACTGTTTGAGGTCACGGGCATCAAGCCGGGCGAAGTGATGCTTATGGTGCGCATGATTGGTCTGGAGACCTACGTCAGCGATAAGATGACGCTCCACGAGGGAGAGACCTTGGACGTGGGCACCATCAACATGACAGAGTCGGCCCTCGGTCTTGACGAGGTGACCGTGGTGGGCGAACGCAGTCAGATTGTATACAAACTGGACAGGCAACGCATCAATGCTCAGCAGAGCGTCACTGCCTCGGGAGGTACGGCTGTGGATGTGCTGGCCAACACACCGTCGGTGCAGGTCGATTCCGAAGGTGAGCTTACATTCCGTGGCAGCTCCAACTTCCTTGTCTACGTGGATGGCAAGCTGAGCCCCATGACAGGCACGCAGGCCCTGCAGCAGATTCCTGCCGGCACGATAGAAAACATCGAGCTCATCACAACACCCTCGGCACGCTACAAGAGCGAAGGCGACGTGGGCATCATCAATATCACTACCAAAAATATCAAGACCAATGGCTGGAGCGGACTGGTGAACCTTAGCGGAAGCACGCTCGGCACTCACAGCATCGACGCAAGGGTGAACCATCAACACGGACTGCACAACTGGTGGATTGGAGGCACCTACCAGACCCTGAAGTCGAAGAGCGATTTCCGTCAGAACAAGACAACCATTGTGGACGACTTCACCACCACATCCGCCTCCGACGGCACGCGCTATCGCACACTCAAGGACATGACGGCGCAAGGAGGATGGCAGTATACCGACAAGAAACATCACACACTCTCGCTCGACGTGAAGCTGGGCAACATAAAGACCCTGCGCGGTGGCGACATGCTCTACGACGAACACCGCGCTCAGGGCAACAATGTTCTTGTGGATAACACCTTCAACAGCCACGACAGATACCGCCTGGAGAGAGAGCTCTATCAGCTCTCGGGCGACTACACATGGAAGATGAACGAACGTAGCAGTCTCAATGCCCGTTTCCGTTCGCGCATCGACACCTATTCGCTTGAGTACACCGAGAGCAATATGTTTGAACTCTCGGGCGAACGCTATGAGGGCACACGCGGCTACGAGCAAGAGCATCACGGCGACCATGACGCGGGAGTGACACATACCTGGAGCTACAGCAAATCGGGAAAGCTGGAAACAGGATATCAGTATACTTACTACAGCGAGCATGGCGGCTACAGCATAAAATACTGGGACCGCGACGCACAGCAGTTTGAGTGGCAAGACGACCTGCATGCTCCTTTCTACTATCGTCGCGAGACTCATTCCGGCTATGCCGAGCTCACCGACACATGGGGACGGTTCAGTCTTGATGCCGGAGCACGTTTGGTACGTGTCATCGACCAACTGGAGATAACCGTGGCAAATGCCGACCGCCATATCAAGCGCCTGGAGCTCTACCCCTCGGCACATCTCAGCTACGACCTCCAGAGTGCCGGCAGCCTCAAGATTGGCTACTCACGACGCACCAACCGTCCCGGTATATGGCAGCTCGAGCCCTACATCACCTACGAGGACTACTACACCAAGAAGATTGGTAACCCCGACATCAATCCCGAGTACATTCATTCCATTGAGCTGGGATGGAGCAAGCAGTGGGACGGCGGACACTCTGCCAACGTCAACGGCTACTACCGCAACCGCAAAGACGTGATAGACGTTGTGCGCGTGGCCTACGAACCCGGCGTGACACTCGACTCAATAATCAATGCCGGCAACCAGACGGAGATGGGCCTCGAGATGAGTTTCGTGGTGAAGCCCGTGCATTGGTGGACAAGCACATTGAACGGTAGCGTCTATCGCTACGACTTCACAAGCCACTTTGATGGCTGCAGCGACCAAGACGGCGTAAGCGGACAGGTGGGATGGGTCAATGCCTTCACCCTCGGCAAGAACTCACGCCTGCAGATAGACTCTCATTTCGTTGCTCCGGTGGACCTGACACAAGGCAAGGAATATGCCTACTGCTACTTCGACGCTGCTTACCGCCACACCTTTGCCAAAGGTAAGCTCACGTTGTCGCTGGTGGCGCACGACTTCTTGCATACTGCCAAGTATCATAACTATCGAACCACGGAGACATTGCTGTCGGAGACATGGGTGCGCCCCAAGTATCCCAACATCGTGGCTTCAATAACGTTCAACTTCAACGCCTCCGGTGGCAAAGTCAACTCCGTCACCCCCGGCTCCCTCTTCGAAGGCAAAGAGTTCTAATGTCGCCTCCCGGCTTTGCGGCGTGGGGAAGGCTTTGCTTTTTAGGGGGGAATGGATTATTTTTGCCGCTTCAAGAAACAAAACCAATCAACAATGAAATCTGATATTGAAATTGCAAGAGAGATACCTCTTAAGAAGATAAAAAGCGTTGCGGAAGAGCTTGGCGTGCCGCGCGACGAAGTGCAGAACTACGGTAAGTATATCGCCAAAATCCCTCTCCATCTCATCGACGAGGAGAAAATCAAGAAACATAATCTCATCCTTGTAACAGCCATCACGCCCACGAAGGCAGGCATCGGCAAGACCACCGTATCCATCGGTTTGGCTCTTGGCCTAAACCGTCTTGGCAAGAAGGCTGTGCTCGCACTGCGTGAGCCGTCCCTCGGGCCGTGCTTCGGCATGAAAGGCGGGGCTGCCGGAGGAGGATACTCGCAGGTGCTGCCCATGGAGAACATCAATCTCCACTTCACGGGCGACTTCCATGCCGTCACCTCGGCACACAACATGATTGCCGCCTTGCTCGACAACTATATCTATCAGAACCGCAACAAAGGCGAGGGATTGAAGGAAGTGAAATGGAAGCGCGTGCTCGACATCAACGACCGCTGCCTGCGATATATCGTCTCCGGGTTGGGCGGACCGATGAACGGAGTGCCCGCGGAGACAGGCTTCGACATCACTCCCGCCTCCGAGATAATGGCTATTCTTTGTCTCGCTACGGATATCGACGATTTGAAACGCCGTATAGGCAATATCCTTCTTGGGTACACCTACGACGACAAGCCGTTTACCGTTAACGACCTCGGCGTGGCAGGGGCCATCACGGTGCTCTTGAAGGATGCCCTCCTACCCAACCTCGTGCAGACAACGGAAAACACTCCGGCGTTTGTCCACGGCGGACCGTTTGCCAATATTGCCCACGGATGCAACTCCGTGCTCGCAACAAAGATGGCGCTGACGTATGGCGACTATGTCATCACTGAGGCAGGCTTCGGTGCCGACCTCGGGGCAGAGAAGTTTTTCGATATCAAATGCCGCAAGACAGGACTTACACCCAAGCTCACCGTTGTTGTTGCCACGGCACAGAGCCTCAAGCTTCACGGCGGCGTGGCGGAAGAACATATCAAGGAGTCGAACCTCGAGGGCTTGCGCAAGGGGTTTGTGAACCTCGACAGGCATGTTGCCAATATGAAGAGTTATGGTCAGGAAGTGGTTGTTACCTTCAACCGCTATGCCACCGACACAGAGGAAGAGATTGCCCTCGTTGCCGAGCACTGCAAGGAGATTGGCGTGGGCTTTGCCATGAACAGTGTGTTTGCCAACGGCGGCGAAGGCGGCTTGGAGCTGGCACAGCTCGTGGCCGACACCATCGAGAAGAAGCCTTCGGGGGCTCTGAAGTTTGTCTACGAGGATACCGACAGCGTGCGCGAGAAGATTCGCAAGGTGTCGGAGAATATCTATGGCGCAGCCTCCGTTACCTACACCACTCTTGCCGAGAAGAAAATCCGCCAGATAGAAAGCCTCGGCATCTCCCACTACCCCGTCTGCATTGCCAAGACGCAATATTCGTTCTCGTCCGACGCACGTGCCTACGGTGCCCCGACGGGCTTCGAGATGAAGGTGCGCGACATCGTCATCAACAACGGCGCGGAGATGATTGTGGTAATCATGGGCGAGATAATGCGCATGCCGGGACTGCCCAAAGAACCCCAGGCAAAACGTATCGACATTGTCAACGGACAGGTGGAAGGGTTGAGCTAACAGCCCCCTCCACCCCTTTTCATTATTCCTTCATACGTATTGGTAGAGAGATGCGGCCCTCGTTTCGGGTGCGCGTCTTCACTACGTCTTTCTTTGGTCCGGGGATAAGCGGACTGTAGGTAAGTACGTGACGCAGGCGTGTGCGCTGGTCGTCCGTGAAGCGGTCGGAATAAGAGATGGCATAGTCCATGATATTGTTCGACGTGAATGTCTCGCCGCTACAGTTGGTGCGCTTCACGAGGTTCTTGAAGGTGAACAGCTCGTAGTTGTATGTGCTAATCATATTCACGTATGCGTCGTATTCCGTCTTGTTGTATGTGGGCGTGTCGTCGCAATAGTCTGTGTCGGCACAAGTATTTGCCGTTTCGCCATCTTCTTCTTCGGCAAACACATGATAGAGCCCAAGGTAATGCCCCAGCTCGTGAGCCACGGTGACGGTGACGTCTGCCGTGCTATAGCGCGTCTGGTCGGACTGCTCGTTGATGTAGAGGCTGTTTATCGACACGCAGTAAGGGTACGAGAGGTTAGAGAGCTCGAGGTACGAATACTTTATCTCGGTGAGCCCCTCAAGGCTGTTGCTTCCCGCCGTGGTGTATGGAAGGTGCGAGATGCCCAACGTAACGGCGCCGCTCGACGCATCGCTCTTGAAGTTATAAACCATCACGTTGATATACTCGTTGGGGTCCCATAGGTAGTTCACGTAGTCGTGTGTGTTGTCGGTCATAAACTCGGAGAAGTCGATTGGGTAATCGTCCTCCCACTTCACGTACTCCACTCCCGGTGTGCTCAATGTGTTGCCCTCGCTGTCCGTCGTGGCAAGGTGGAACGTCAGATTCATGTCGGGACTGTTTGTGCTCCCGGCGTAGAACTTGTTCACTGCCTCGAGTATCTCTGCAAGGCGGCTCTGGCTCACGTATTGCAGCTCGTCGCTCTTGTCCTTATACAGTACGTGGAAGATGACGGGCAAATCGTAGCAGAACTCACCCGTGGTGGCTCTCTGAGTAATCTCCACCGCCATCTTCTTCCCGCCGGTGATGGCTATGGTGAGGGTTGCCGTCCTCTCCTCGGAATATAAGTTGCCGTCCACCTTTACCTTCAGCTCACCGTCGCCGCTACCTTTCTTGGCGAGGGGTGTGCACCAGTCGGCATCCGACGAAGCTGTCCACGCCGCGGCGCTCGTTATCTCAATCGTCAGCGTAGCCCCTTGGTTGCTCACATCCTTAAACTCCGATTCCGTAAAGTTTAAACTCAACGAATCCACATCGGATTTCTCGCATCCCTGCCACATGCCGGCAAGGAGAATCAACAAAAAGAAATACTTTACTTTCATCTCTTACTCTTTTAGTCCGTCAATGATGGCAAAGGTAAGGGTTTTCGTCAAAAAGAGATGAAAGATGCTTTGCCGAGGCTGATAACATCAGACTAATTGTAAGCATCAGGTATGGCATAACTGATAAATTGTTACTTTTGCGACCGATTTTCATAACATATATATCAAGTAAGTCTATGGCAAAAATAACAAAGGAGGACGCACTTCGGTATCACGCCGAAGGCAAGCCCGGAAAAATTGAAGTAATCCCCACAAAGCCTTATAGTACGCAGACCGACCTCTCGCTGGCATATTCGCCGGGAGTGGCAGAGCCTTGCTTGGAGATAGAGAAGCAGCCGCTCGACGCATACAAATACACATCCAAAGGCAACCTCGTTGCCGTCATCTCCAACGGCACGGCAGTGCTTGGATTGGGCAATATCGGTGCTCTTGCCGGCAAGCCCGTGATGGAAGGCAAGGGATTGTTGTTTAAAATCTTCGCCGGCATCGACGTGTTCGACATCGAGGTAAACGAGAAAGACCCCGACAAGTTCATCGAGACGGTGAAGGCCATCGCCCCGACTTTTGGAGGTATCAACCTCGAGGATATCAAGGCGCCCGAATGCTTCAAGATTGAGCAGAGGCTGAAGGCAGAGCTCGATATCCCGGTGATGCACGACGACCAGCACGGCACAGCCATCATCTCGGGAGCCGGACTGGTGAATGCCCTCGAGATTACCGGCAAGAAGATAGAGGACGTGAAGATTGTGGTCAACGGCGCCGGTGCCGCCTCCATCTCGTGCACCAAGCTCTACCTGCTCTTGGGAGCCCGCAAGGAGAACGTCGTGATGTGCGACAGCAAGGGTGTTATCACCGCGAGCCGTACCGACCTCAATGAGGCAAAGCGTGAGTTTGCCACCACGAGAGACATCCACACCCTTCAGGAAGCTGTTGTGGGAGCCGACGTGTTCCTCGGCTTGTCTGTTGCCAATGTCCTGACGCAGGATATGGTGCGCAGCATGAACGACAACCCCATCGTGTTTGCTCTTGCCAACCCCAACCCCGAGATATCGTATGCCGACGCCATGGCTTCGCGCAAGGACATCATCTTTGCCACCGGGCGTTCGGACTATCCCAACCAGATAAACAACGTGCTGGGCTTCCCGTATATCTTCCGTGGCGCATTGGACACTCATGCCAAGGCCATCAACGAGGATATGAAGCTGGCAGCCGTGCGCGCCATTGCCGAGCTGGCAAAAGAGCCTGTGCCCGACGTGGTGAATGCCGCCTATAAGCTGAAGCGTACCACCTTTGGTCGCGACTATATCCTCCCCAAGGCCCTCGACCCACGGCTCTTGACCCGCGTGTCGGTTGCCGTAGCCAAGGCAGCCATCTCTTCGGGTGTTGCCCGCAAGGAGATTACCGACTGGGACGAATATGCCAACCATCTGCGTGAGATGATGGGCTACGACAATAAGATGCTCCGTTCGTTCACCGACATGGCGAAGGCCACTCCCAAGCGCGTGGTGTTTGCCGAGGCCAACCATATCAATATGCTGAAGGCAGCCGTGGAGGCCAAAGCCGAAGGCATCTGCTACCCTATCCTTCTTGGCAACGAAGAACGCCTCGAGAAGCTGGCAGCAGAAGAGAACCTCAGCTTGGAGGGCATCGAGATTGTGAACCTTCGTCACGACCGCGAGAACAAACGCCGCACACGTTATGCACGTATCCTGGCGGAGAAGAGAGCACGCGACGGCGTCACCTTTGCCGAGGCACGCGAGAGAATGGTGGACAGAAACGCCTTTGGTATGATGATGGTGGAGACGGGCGATGCCGACGCTTTCATCACGGGTGTCTACAGCCGCTACTCCGAGGTCACCAAGATGGCAGAAGAAATCATCGGGATACGTCCATCCTACAAGCATTTCGGCGCCATGAACATTATGACATGCAAGAAGGGCACCTTCTTCATCTCCGATACGCTTATCAACCGTCACCCCTCTACCGAGGTGCTGATAGATATTGCCCGATTGACTCACGACGCAGTGAAGTTTTTTGCCCACGAGCCGGTGATGGCCATGCTGTCGTATTCCAACTTCGGCGCCGACAAGCAAGGCAGTCCGCAGAAGGTGCACGACGCCATCGACTATCTCCACAAGAACCATCCCGAGATTGTTATCGACGGCGAGATGCAGGTCAACTTTGCCCTCGACAACCGTCTGCGCGACGAGATGTATCCCTTCAGCAAACTGAAAGGAAAGGATGTCAACACCCTCGTGTTCCCCAACCTTAGCTCTGCCAACAGTGCCTACAAGCTGTTGGATGCGCTGGGCATCACCGAGACGATAGGCCCGATACAGATGGGACTGAACAAGCCTATCCACTTCACCGACCTCGAGAGCTCCACTCGCGACATTGTGAACCTCACAACCGTTGCCGTGGTGGATGCCATCGTGCAGGAACAAATAGAAAAGAGAGGGATAAAAAAATAATCCCTTATGCATACCTTTGCCTTTGTATAAAATCAAAGCTTATGAGAATCACGTGTATCACTTTTGCTCTCATTGTTTGTTTTTGCGCATCTCTTTTGGCCGAGGGTAAGGGCAACGACCTTATGCTTCAGGCGGAGAAAAGTGTCGAGCAGAAAGACCTTAGCGCAGCCCGCAATCTTTATATACAAGCCTACGAGGCGTTCTCAGCCGACGGCGAGTATGCTCCGGCCATCGATTGCGGGACAAAGGCTGTGAGTCTGTTGTATCGCGAAAACAACTATCAGGACGCGTTCACTCTTTGCCGTGAGATGACGCAGTTCCTGCTGGCGGAGGAGCAGAAGGCGCAGACGGTGTTCTACAACCAACGCTTTCTTCTTACAAAGGAGAGGTTGCAGATGTATATCAAGCTGAGGAACGCCGAGCAGGCAGGGCTCCAGATGGGCACCCTCGAGAACCTGGCGAGCCAGTCGGGCAACGAGCAGCTCGGCGTCGATTTGCTGTACATCAAAGCCATCTACTACTACACCTTCGGGCAAACCGACCGTGGGGATGCCGAGTTCACTGCCTTGGAGGAGAAGCTCAAGGCGGGGAAGCAATACGATAAGGTGAGCGAATGCTACAAGGAGCTCATCGCCATTGCCCGCACCTCGGGCGACGCCGCTATGATGGAGCGCATCTACGAGAGATATATAGCGTGGACCGACTCTGTGAAGGCTCTCAATGCCCATAGCGAGCTTGCGGAGCTGCAGCAGAAATACGGCGAGTGTCAGGATGTCATCGCAGAGAAAGACAGCAGTCTCTCGGGCAAGCGATACGTGATTGCGGGCCTCTCAACCCTTGCCATCATTCTCGTCGCAGCCCTCGTGGGGGTGGTATTCCTCTTGCTGCGTTTCCTCTTGCTCAACAAAAACCTCAAGGACATCATCCGCACCACCAACGAACACGGCGAGCAGCAGACACGCTTTATCCAAAGCATATCCGAGCAGATGAAGCCCACATTGGATGCGTTGGATATATCCACCGACGACCTTCAGGGCATGCCTCCCCTTCAGAAAGCTTCCATCAAGATACGGATAGAGGCATTGAGGCAGTTCGGGGTGAACCTCCAGGAGCTCTCCACGCTCGAAGGTTCGCTGATGGACGGCTACGAGGTGCAGTCGTTCAACGTGCAGAAGTTCTGCAACAAGGTAATGGATAAGGTGAGAGACAAGGTGCATCCCGAGGTGGAGCTGGTGGTCGACGCCCTCTCGTTGGAGGTGAAGACCAACCCCGAGCAGCTGGAGCGCATCCTCCTGCATCTCCTTGAGAATGCCGCGCGCTACACCACCTCAGGCAAGATAAGGCTGGAGTTTAAGCGTAAGGGCGCACACCTATGCCATATCATCGTTACCGACAGCGGCACGGGCATCCCTGACGAAGAGAAAGAGAACCTCTTCAAGCCTTTCGGCAAGGTGAGAGACTTGGCTGAAGGCGACGGCTTGGGCCTCCCCATCTGCGCCCTCATCGCCACCAAGCTCGGCGGCAATCTCTCTCTAGACCCGGACTACAAGAAAGGCTGTCGCTTCATCCTCGTCCTGAAAATATAAGTAACGTGCCAGCGTGATGGCTTCGCCGATGGCGGGTGCCAGGGTGTTGGGTGTTGGGTGGATTCCGTCTTAATCCGTATAAAATCCGCGGAACTTAGACGGATTCAGACGGAGAACAAACGTGCGTGGATTGAAAGCCCCCACCCTGGCACCCAACACCCAACACCCTGGCACCGTTTTCCCTCCCCATATCAAGCCTCATCAGGAGATTCCGGGTCGTTGCCCGGAATGACAGGGGGATGAAAGCGATGCGTATGGGTATCCGTTGCAATTTCTAACGCTCGCGCCGCTTGTATGGACTGCGAATTGCGGCAATCTTGCTTCATGCAGACTGCATGGAGAGCGGATTGCTGCAATCTTGCTTCATGCAGACTGCACGGAGAGCGGATTGCTGCAATCTTGCTTCATGCAGACTGCATGGAGAGCGGATTGCTGCAATCTTGCTTCATGCAGACTGCACGGAGAGCGGATTGCTGCAATCTTGCTTCATGCAGACTGCACGGAG
>CAVGKO010000041.1:9009-10807 GCA_963629885.1 Anaerobutyricum sp. | reverse complement strand
TTTGACAAATCCCCGACGCGGGGAAACACTAAAAAGACATTTTTGACAAATCCCCTTCGCGGGGAAACACTAAAAAGCCCCGAGGATTGCTCCCCGAGGCTCGACTAATTATAATCCTCAAACTATCTAATCATCCACCTTGTTTAGATAATTATTTCGTTCTGCCTGTAAAGGCATCGCTGGCCTTGCTGTCAATAGTCTGTGAGAAGAACTTCTCGGCGGCCTTCCATACAGCGTCGTTCCATGGCTGTGGACCGCGCACCTGTACAACCCATAGCTTCAACTCCTTCTTGTGCCAATTGACGCTGCAGTTGGTGCCCCACGCTCCGCCATGACCAAACCAAGCGTCTTCGTTGTCCTCCACGGGTGCCGAAAGTCCGAGAGAATAGCCGCCCATATTGGAAGGACGTGTGGTCTTGGCAAGTATGGACTTGACGGTCTCCTCCTTGAGTATGCGCACACCATTATCGCCCACGCCAAGGTTCATCAACATTTTGTAGAACTTCAGCTGGTCGTTGGCTGTTGTCCAAAGACCTGCACCTGCGGACGCGAACACGTGCGAGTCGTTGTAAGGACGCTGTTCCCAATCTGCCTCGTACTGCCATACAGCCGGAGCGTTGTCCTTGGTATCGTAGAGTTCTATCTTGTTCTTGATTTGTTTGTCCGTGGGCCAGAACCAGGTGGACTTCATGCCCAACGGGTCGAGGACTTCCTTCTTGAGGTAGTTCTCCCACTTCATGCCTGTGATGGCTTCCACAATGGCGGCACCTATGTCAATGCCTGTGTTGGAGTATTGCTCGCGCGTGCCCGGCTCAAACGAGATGGGTGAAGCGGCTGCCACGGACGCCGCCTGACGGATAGGACAACCTCCCGACCATCCGCCGCCGCGTACATCGGCACGCTTGGCGCTAATCTCGAAGGGGAAGCCGCCGGTGTGGTTGAGCACCATTCTCACCGTGAGCACGTTCTTGGCCTTGTGCAGCGTCTTCACGCTGTCTTTCTCTCCGTCAAGCACCCACAGCTCGGAGAACTCGGGCAGATACTTTGAGACAGGGTCGTCGAGCGACAGCTTGCCCTCCTCTACCAGCTTGGCAATGGTAACGCCGCAGAAACCTTTGGTCTGCGAGCACTGCATGAACGCATTGTCCAAGTTGATGGGACGTTTCTTGTCCACGTCGGCATATCCGATGCAGCACGTCTCCTGCACGCCATCCTTGTAGAAAATGCTGATGGCTCCGGGCAGCTGACCGCTGTTCACGTAGGGTTGGAGTACTTCTTTGGCGAATGTGGTTTTTGAATCTACCACCTTCACTTGGGCTGTAGCCGTGAGGCACAAAGCCAATGACAAAAGGAAAAATATTTTCTTCATCTGAATGTGTTTTATGTTTACTATACCAGTGATTTTATCTGCAAAGGGTGCGCCGTAATATATCACAATCACGACGCACCCTCTCAGTTCAGTTATTTTCAGTTTCCTCGGAAACTTAGTCTTCTATCGCGGCTTGGGCGGCGGCTATACGGGCGATGGGCACGCGGAACGGCGAGCAGGAAACGTAGTTCAGTCCAACCTTATGGCAGAACTTCACAGATGAAGGCTCACCTCCATGTTCACCACAAATACCGCACTTGAGGTCCGGACGGATGGCACGTCCCTTCTCTGTTGCCATACGAATCAACTGGCCAACACCGTTCTGGTCTAATACCTGGAACGGGTCTACCTTCAAGATTTTCTTCTCCAAGTAAATCGGCAGGAACGAAGCGATATCGTCGCGCGAATAACCAAACGTCATCTGAGTAA
>CAVGKO010000041.1:1913-8999 GCA_963629885.1 Anaerobutyricum sp. | reverse complement strand
TCGTTAGTACCAAACGAGAAGAACTCGGCAGATGAAGCAATGCGGTTAGCCGTCAAGGCTGCACGAGGAATCTCAATCATAGTACCCACCTTGAAGTCGATGCGGTCGCCCACCTCGGCAAACAATCTCTCAGCCTCACCGCGGATAATCTTTTCCTGCTCCTTAAACTCATACAAGATACCTGTCAACGGAACCATGATTTCCGGTTTAGCCACAATACCTTCCTTCTTCAAATCCAAGGCAGCGCCCAAGATGGCACGTGTCTGCATCTCTGTAATCTCAGGATATGTGTTACCCAAACGACAACCACGGTGGCCCAACATCGGGTTATGCTCGTTGAGAGCCTCTACACGCTGCTGAATTTCCTTTACAGAAAGACCCATGGCTTCTGCCATTTCTTCCTGACCCTTCAAATCGTGAGGAACGAATTCATGCAAAGGCGGGTCGAGCAAACGAACAGTGACAGGCAGGTCGTGCATAGCCTTGAAGATACCCTTGAAGTCCGCTCTCTGATAAGGCTCAATCTTTTTCAAAGCCTTCTTACGACCTTCTGTGTCTTCTGCCAAAATCATTTCGCGCATGGCCTTAATCTTTTCGCCCTCGAAGAACATATGCTCCGTACGGCAAAGACCTATACCGCTTGCACCAAATGCACGGGCAACCTCTGCATCATGCGGAGTGTCGGCATTGGTACGAACCTGCAGCTTGGTATATTTGTCCGCCAACTTCATCAGTTCGGCAAAGTCGCCGGAGAGTTCGGCAGCCGTTGTTTCAATCTTACCTTCAAATATCTCACCGGTAGAACCATTGATAGAGAGGAAGTCGCCTTCCTTCAACGTGATGTTTCCAACCTCTATGGTTCTCTTCTTATAATCGATGTTCAAACCGCCTGCACCTGACACGCAGCACTTACCCATACCACGTGCAACAACAGCGGCGTGAGATGTCATACCACCACGAGCGGTAAGGATTCCCTCAGCCACAGCCATACCTGCCAAATCCTCGGGAGATGTTTCTATGCGGACAAGCACAACCTTCTTCCCTGCAGCATGCCACTCGGCAGCATCATCGGCAAAGAACACAATCTGACCCGTTGCTGCACCCGGAGATGCGGGCAAACCTTTAACCAAAACTTTTGCCTTTTTCAGAGCAGCTTTATTGAATACCGGGTGAAGCAGTTCATCCAATTTGTTCGGCTCTATACGGTTTAATGCCGTTTTCTCATCAATCATACCCTGACGCAAGAGGTCCATGGCAATCTTCACCATGGCAGCACCGGTACGTTTACCGTTACGAGTCTGCAAGAACCACAACTTGCCTTCCTGTACAGTAAACTCCATATCCTGCATATCACGGTAGTGATTTTCCAATTTTGTCTGAATATCGTCCAGCTCTTTGTATATCTCAGGCATGGCTTCTTCCATTGACGGATACTTCGCAAATCTTTCTTCTTCCGAAATACCTGCACGCTCTGCCCAGCGCTGTGAACCAATCTTTGTTATCTGCTGCGGAGTACGGATACCTGCAACAACATCTTCGCCCTGTGCATTGATAAGATATTCGCCGTTGAACAAGTCTTCACCGGTAGCTGCATCACGCGAGAAGCATACTCCCGTAGCAGAGGTGTCGCCCATATTACCAAATACCATTGCCTGTACCGACACAGCCGTTCCCCATTCCGACGGAATACCTTCCATCTGACGATAGAGGATGGCACGTTCGTTCATCCATGAATCGAACACTGCACAGATGGCGCCCCACAGCTGCTCGTAAGCACATGTCGGGAAATCGTTTCCTGTCTGCTCTTTAACGGCAATCTTGAATCTCTTTACAAGCGTCTTGAGGTCGTCAACATCCAATTCATTGTCGAGCTTAACGCCCTTGGCTTTCTTTACATCTTCTATAATTGCTTCAAACGGGTCGATGTCGGCCTTGCTGCTCGGCTTCATTCCCAAAACAACATCGCCATACATTTGCACGAAACGGCGATATGAATCCCAAGCGAAACGAGGATTGCCAGTCTTGCGAGCCAACCCTTCCACTACTTCGTCGTTCAAACCCAGGTTCAGAATCGTATCCATCATACCCGGCATGGAAGCACGTGCTCCCGAACGAACAGAAACCAACAACGGGTTCTCTACATCTCCAAACTTGGAGTGCATCAATGTCTCTACATTGGTAATGGCTTTTTCTACGTCTGATTTGAGTATCTCTACTACTTTGTCTTTACCAAACTCGTAGTATTCGGAACAAACTTCTGTGGTAATTGTGAATCCCGGAGGCACCGGAACACCTATCAAATTCATTTCAGCAAGGTTTGCACCCTTACCTCCCAGCAGATTTCTCATATCTGCTCTTCCTTCGGCCTTTCCATTACCGAATGTGTAAACTCTTTTTCTTTCCATATATGTTAGATTGTATTTATGTTCATCGAACCTTCGTTTTGCTATCTCAACATAGCAATGTCGCAAATATAAACCATTTTATATATACGATACATATGTATGGTTAAAGAAATTTATGTGTTTTAGAACTATTCCCATTTTTAGTGTCCCCTAAATATGTACATTTGCATGGCGAAATTTTTAAACGTAGATAAAATTGGCAAGAAAAAAGAAGCAACTACCCTTGCTCGAAAAGGTGACAATTACGGATGTTGCTGCTGAAGGTAAGGCAGTTGCACGAGTAAACGAGAAAGTAGTGTTTGTGCCTTTTGTCGCTCCCGGCGACGTTGTAGATATCCAGCTTACCCGTAAGAAGAACAGCTATGCCGAAGGAAAGGCTGTATATTTCCATGAATATTCCCCGGAACGGGTTACTCCATTTTGCGAACATTTCGGTGTTTGTGGCGGTTGCAAGTGGCAACACCTCCCCTACGAAGCCCAATTGAGATACAAGCAAAAGCAAGTAACCGACAATCTTACCCGCATAGGAAAGATTGAGATGGAGGAAGTATTGCCAATATTGGGTTCCGAGCATACCACGTTCTACAGAAACAAACTCGAGTTTACCTTCTCAAACAAGAAATGGCTGACGGAAGAAGAGGTGCAGTCGGGTGCGACCTTCAACGACATGAATGCTGTAGGCTTTCACATCCCGGGCATGTTCGACAAGGTGCTCGACATACACAAATGCTGGTTGCAAGACGACATATCCAACCGCATCCGTCTTTGCATAAAGGACTATTGTCTGTCGCACGAGGGTTACCCGTTCTTCGACCTCAGAAATCAGGAAGGCTTTATCCGCACCTTGATGGTTCGTACAGCCTCAACGGGCGATTTGATGGTGGTGGTTGTGTTCTTCCATGAAGACAAAGCTCGCCGCGAAGCCTTGCTCACGCATGTGGCAGAGCAGTTCCCGGAAATAACATCCTTGATGTATGTGATAAACGAGAAGTGTAACGACACGATTACAGACCAGGAGGTCCTCGTGTTCCGTGGCAAAGACCATATCATTGAAGAGATGGAAGGGTTGAAGTTTAAGGTCGGACCAAAATCGTTCTATCAAACAAACAGCGAACAGGCATACAATTTATATAAGGTAGCACGCGAATTTGCCAACCTAACCGGCAATGAACTGGTGTACGACCTTTATACGGGGACGGGCACTATTGCCAACTTCGTTTCTCGCAAGGCCAAGAAAGTTATCGGCATTGAATACGTGCCCGAAGCAATTGAGGATGCACGTGTCAATTCGGCGCTGAACAACATCGACAATACGCTCTTCTTTGCCGGCGACATGAAAGATATCCTCACGGCGGACTTCATCAATCAGCATGGCCGTCCGGATGTAATAATCACCGACCCGCCTCGTGCCGGGATGCACGATGACGTAATCAACACCATACTCTTTGCCGAGCCCAAACGTATAGTATATGTAAGCTGTAATCCGGCAACGCAAGCACGCGACCTTAGTCTGCTTTGTGTAAAGTATCGCGTAAGGAAGGTTCGTCCCGTCGACATGTTTCCCCACACCCATCATGTGGAGAATGTGGTCTTGCTCGAAAAGAAAGAATAATACGTCGCCATATAGTGTTCCGCAAACTCATTCCCCTTTTGTGCATTCCTTTGCTTTTGAGTGGTTGCTACGAGAAAAAGCAAACCCAAGAGGACGTTGTGCATAGAGATTTGCCGGAATTAAGAGCCGAGGGCGAGATTACGGCAGTGACGCTCTATAGCTCCATTTCCTACTTCCAATATAAGATGGGGCCGATGGGTTACGAGTATGATTTGATTAGCGACTTTGCCCGTTCCGAAGGATTGAAGCTAAACATCAAAGTGGCCGAGAACGCAACCCGATTGATTGAGATGCTGGAGGCAGGTGAAGCCGACGTTGTTGCCTACCCCATCCAAATGAACAATAACCTGAAAGAGCGTTACCTCTACTGCGGACGCGAGGAGATGACCAGCCAGGTATTGGTTCAGCGTGCCAACAAGGGCGACACCATCCTAAAAGACGTAACCGAGTTGATTGGCAAGAGTGTGTATGTGAAATCGGGCACCAAATATCACGAACGCCTCAAGAACTTGGACAAGGAATTGGGTGGAGGCATCGTGATAAAAGATATAGAACGCGACACTGTAACGACCGAGGACCTTATTGCCATGGTCTCGCAAGGAGAAATACCCTACACCATAAGTGATGACAATATTGCCCGTCTGAACAAGACCTATTACTGGAACATCAACACATCGCTTAAAATCAGCTTCAAGCAACGTTCCTCTTGGATAGTGCGCAAGAGCAGTCCGCAGTTGGCTGAGGCAATCGATGCCTGGGCCTCCGACAAATCGGGAAGCCATGCCTACCGGGCTTTGGTAAAGCGCTATTTCGAGTTGAGCAAACAACCTCCAACCACAGATATGCCTCATATTAAAAACGGACATATCTCCCCCTACGATGAGTTGTTTAAGAAACATTCCAAAATCATTGGTTGGGACTGGCGGCTGATTGCCTCCATCTCCTATCAGGAATCTCATTTCAATCCGTTGGCAGTATCATGGGCGGGAGCCGAAGGGTTGATGGGGATTATGCCCAACACAGCCAAGAGGCTCGGCGTTACCCCCCATGAGCTGAAAGACCCGGATGTAGGAATCCGTGCGGGGGTGGATTGCCTGCGCAAATTCCGTCAGGGATTTTCCCAGATAACCGACCCGGATGAGAAGCTCAAGTTTGTTTTGGCTTCCTACAATGCCGGCATCGGACATATCTACGACGCCCAACGACTGGCAAAGAAATACGGAAAAGACCCCAATGTGTGGGACAACAATGTATCTGAATATATCCGTCTGAAAAGCGACCCGGAATACTACAACGATTCGGTTTGCAAGCACGGATATCTGCGTGGCTCGGAAACAGATGACTACGTAAAAGAAATCCTGCAACGCTTCGAATACTACAAGAAGAACACCCCTCACCATTGATTGTTGCGATTTATTCAGCCGCTCCTTGACCGGGGGACGAAGATTTTGCCTACATTTGAGACCGGTAAACCAAAAAATATTCTATTCTTATGTTCAGTAAAGAGACCTACATAGCCCGCCGGGCTAAACTAAAACAGACTATAGGTTCAGGTCTGTTGCTTTTCCTTGGTAACGATGAGTCGGGAATGAATTATGCAGACAACACTTATCACTTCCGCCAAGATTCCACATTTCTCTATTTCTTCGGACTGCCGTATGCCGGATTGTCTGCCATCATCGACATAGACAACAACCGTGAAATCATCTTCGGCGACGAGCTGACCATCGACGATATTGTGTGGATGGGAACGCAGCCCTCGCTGAAAGAGAAGAGCGAGATGACCGGTATAACGGAAGTTCGTCCCTCTAAAGAGATTGAGCAATACCTGAAAGCTGCTCAGCAAAAGAAACAACAGATTCATTATCTCCCAACCTATCGTGCGGAGCATCAGATAAAGCTGCTTCAATGGTTGGGCGTTGCTCCGGGTGCCGAGCAACCTTCTGTTCCATTTATATATGGTGTAGTCAATATGCGTAATCACAAGACGGAGGAAGAGATTGTTGAGATAGAAAAGGCTTGTGTGGTTACTGCCGACATGCACCTTATGGCCATGCGCACTGTTCGTCCGGGAGTACGCGAAAGCGAGGTGGCAGCTGCCGTATCCGAAGTGGCTTATGCCCACAACTATGAGCTTTCGTTCCCTGTCATTGCCACCATCAACGGACAGACGTTGCACAACCACGACCATAGCCATTTGATTAAGAGTGGCGATATGTTGTTGCTCGACGCCGGTGCCGAGACGGAAATGGGTTATGCCGGCGATATGTCGTCCACCATTCCGGCTGATGCCAAGTTCACATCCCGTCAGAAAGATGTTTATGATATTCAAGTTGCTGCCCATGAGGCTTCGGTGGCTGCTCTTCGTCCGGGTGTTCCTTTCGTGGACGTCTACGAGTTGTCTTGCAAAGTCATCATGGAGGGATTGAAAGACCTTGGCTTCGTTAAAGGCGACCCGATGGAAGCAGTAAAGGCAGGAGCCCACGCAATGTTTATGCCCACCGGTTTGGGTCATATGATGGGGTTGGACGTACATGATATGGAAAACTTGGGCGAGGTATATGTAGGCTACAACGGAAAGCCCAAGAGCACACAGTTTGGTCGCAAGTCTCTTCGCCTTGGACGCGAACTGGAGCCGGGATTTGTTCTTACCATTGAGCCGGGAATCTACTTCATCCCCGAATTGATGGATTTGTGGAAAAGCGAGAACAAGTTCACCGAGTTCATCAACTACGAGAAACTTTTCACCTACAAAGATTTCGGCGGCATCCGCAACGAAGAGAACTATCTTATCACCGAAACCGGAGCACGCATACTCGGAAAGAAGATTCCTCTCCACACCGAAGAAGTGGAAAATGCCAAGTAAAATCAGCGGCTATTTCATGAAGGTATAAACCTTTTGCCCGAAAGGTTTATACCTTCCCACGAAAAGGTTTAAACCTCCGGAAAAACGGGTATCGACATCCCCCGAAAAAAGACGGGACTTTTGAAGTCAAAGGATATATCTTTCTTCCTCAAAAGTCCCGTCTTTTGCTTTCAAAAGATATATGTTTTTGGCAAGAGTATGGG
>CAVGKO010000041.1:0-1903 GCA_963629885.1 Anaerobutyricum sp. | reverse complement strand
CAAAGCAGTCGGCTCTTTTGATTTTTCGCCGGCAATTGCGCCAAGGCTGCGGGCAAAAGAAAAGGGGCTGCATCGTAGCTCTTACTACAACACAACCCCTCTTTCAATACCTCAATCTTTCCGATTAAACACTCTTCAAAATCTCAATCAACTTCTCCGGAGTCACATTCTCGGCAACGATAACCCCTTTGTCGTCTATCAGATAGCTCTTCAAACCCTTTCTGAGGTTAAACTTCTGATACAACTCCGACTTTTTGCCAAGCTTTTCATGAATCTGCTTCGTGTCTGCCAAACCGTCCATCTTCACAGTCTCAGCAAAAATCGACTCTTTCTCATCAAAGGATACGGAATACATATCCACTCTGCCGGCACTCATCTTGCCAACCTCATTCCACAAAAGAACGTTACGAACCCGCGATTCGGCATCGTAGGCTGCCCAAAAGTTTAGCAACGTGTAACGCCCTGAATAATTTTGGAAACTGAACCCTTGTTCGTTTCCCAAAGACTCTATCCTCGGAGCCAAATCTCCCGGGTTTGTTCCCTCGGTTGATATCGCTTCCTTTGTGGCTGATGACATTGTTGACAACACAACAACCACACTGAGGACATAAGCTTTTACCTTCATAATGTAATGTTTACGTTAAACCTAATCGGAGCAAACCCTTCCGCATCCCAACAATCGAACCTGTCGTATCGGCCGCGTTGTTCAACCTATTTTGTATGTTCCGACTCCTGATTTTCAGGAAACCGACAAGCGTTTTTCCTTCGCCAAAGAGCCACCATCTTGCCGGCAAACGGCGGCAAAGATACGGTCAAATCTCTTTTCCCGCCAAACCTTGCTTTGCAAAACCGGCAAAAGCAAGGCTTTTTCTATGTTCTGTAACATAAATTTAAACCACGTGTAAAGGCAACGTATCCGAGAAAATGCTTACTGCCTCTGAATTTTTACATACCTTTGCCGCATAGCCAAACCACAAATGGACATGAAACAGAAAGACGAAATCATACTACTCAATATAAACGGTGCCGACCGCCCGGGTGTTACTGCCGCCCTTACCGAAATCCTGGCTGAGAACAATGCAGCCATCCTTGATATCGGTCAGGCAGACATTCACAACAACCTATCGCTGGGTATCCTCTATCAAACCACCGAAGAAAACTCGGGTGATATTCTGAAAAAGATACTCTTCAAGAGCTACGAACTGGACGTGAACGTACGTTTTAACCCGGTATCGGAACAAGACTACAGAACATGGGTTGGCATGCAGGGCAAGAACCGTTATATCATAACCCTCCTTGCACGGAAGCTGACGGCAAGGCAAATAGCCGGAGTGACCCGCATCGTGGCAGACCAAGGGATGAACATCGATGACATCAAGCGCCTAACCGGCCGTATCCCCTTGGACGAAGATGCCCGTACCCCCAAAGCAAGTGTTGAGTTCTCCGTCCGCGGCACTCCCCGCGACAAAGAGAGGATGAAGGCAGAGTTTATGAAGCTCTCCACCGAGCAGGTTATGGATATCTCCTTCCAAGAAGACAGTATGTATCGCCGTATGCGTCGCTTGATATGTTTCGATATGGACTCAACGCTTATCGAGACAGAGGTGATTGACGAACTTGCCGTACGTGCCGGCGTGGGCGACAAGGTGAAGGCCATCACTGAATCTGCCATGCGTGGCGAGATTGACTTCAGTGAGAGTTTCCGCCAACGTTGCGCCCTTCTCAAGGGGTTGGACGTATCCGTGATGCAAGAGATAGCAGAGCACCTGCCCATAACAGAAGGTGTGGACCGACTGATGCGCATACTCAAGAAGGTGGGATTCAAGATTGCTATTCTCTCCGGAGGATTCACCTATTTTGGCAACTACCTAAAGCAGAAATACAATATAGACTATGTATACGC
>CAVGKO010000040.1:0-10856 GCA_963629885.1 Anaerobutyricum sp. | reverse complement strand
ATGTTTTATATGTTACTAAAATTCTCCTCTTTCCCTTTCTCTGCTATTTCCTTGGTGGGGGTCTGTGCTTCGATGAAACGTTGGGTGGAAAGGGGGGATACTACCTCCCTGCCGGTCTTGGCTTCCAGCTGTTCTCTTGCTACACGAGCTACGTCGCCGCCCTCCTGAGCGCAGGTCTTGTTTTCGTCCAAGGTCTGTGGATTCTTGGCTTTGGTGATGCTTGTTGCGGATAGTTCGGCAAGCATATTGAGCACGAGTTCCTCGTTGGTCATGTTGTCGCGAAGGTTCTCCTTCTTCAATCCTTTCAGTTGCTTGTACTCTTTGGTGGTTCTGCCTGCCCATGCCTGGTAGATGATATCAGTGAGGGTGGCATATTGTACACCTTCCTCCACATTGTGTTGTTTCCATTGGTCGGTAAGGTCCTTGCGTATCTCGATGCTCTTCAAGCGTTGGTTTATCCAATTATCGGAATATCCCAGGCGTTTGTAGTCCATCATGGCCTGCTGGATACTGAGCTCCGGGTCTTGCAACTGGTCCAGACGTTCGGCACCCACCTTGGCAAGCCACTGCTTGAATGGCTCAGCTTTGTGAGAAGGTATGGACTGGATGATACGCAGAAGCTGTTCTGTGTCGGCAACATCGGTCATTCGCATCTTGCCGTCAGCTGCAAGCATTTTCAAAGCGTTACAATTTGTAACGGTTTCGTTTCCTTCGTCCTTGAGTCTCTTCTTAAGTACTCTCCAATAGGTTTGTGGATTAGGGCTGTTGGTTAGTACAGCTACAACATCAACGATGGAGAAGTACCATTTCTCTTGGTCTTCATCCCATATGGCGCGTATCTTATCACCGCCAAACAGTTTAATGGAGTTCTTCTTTACCATATATATAATGTACTCTTGATTTACGGTATTAGTGCTTCGTTTACTATCGACTCAATTCTTTCTTCGCGGCCGAGGGATTCGGGGTAGGGGTATTTGCCCCAGCCTTCTTCTCTGGGGTTGGGGTTGATGCGTTCGTTGTACCACCAGTCGTAGTGCCGATGGCTGATGATACCCAGGTCGTATGCCTCATGCACCTCAGCTGCCACCGATATGCCGTAGACCTGCTTGAGGTCTATCAGCTCTTCGAGGGTGAGCGCCTCGCGCCTCTTGGCACCCATCTCTTCCATAAAGGCGGTGCGGGGGAAGATGAAGAAGCCGGCAAACTTATGACATAGCTTCTCTTGCTCTGCCGCATCCACCCCTTCGGCAAAGTGTATCAGCAGGTGACCCAGCTCATGGGCTGCGGTGAACCGCAGGCGTTCTACGGTGGTCTTCTCTTCGCGCATATCAAGCACTATCAACGGGTAGCGGCCGTTTGCCCAGGTGCTCAAGCCATATACCTTGTCGGGCAAGGGTTGGCTCAGCACCTTTATGCCTTTGCGCTCCATCAGTCTCAGTACACTCGCTATGGGGCCGTCGCCGCAATGCCATGCCTCGCGAAGCTGCTCGGAGGCTGCGATGGCTTCGTCCTCCTTCCGGACATTGGCATCCGACAATGGGTTACGAAACTCCACCTCGCCAAATGCCTGCGTCTCCATCCTTACGTAACGCTCAGCCCAGAAAGCCAGCTGCGCCGAGAGTTGCTCCTCCTGGGCCTCTGTCAACCTGCTGTCTGCCGACGAACGAAGCATGGGGAGGTCTATCGTCAGCGACTCGCCCGTGAAATATTTTTCGCTAACCCCGAAAGCCTCAGCCAACGCCGTGAGCACCTCCTGACGGGGCAGCATGTCGCCATGTTCGTAGCGGTAGAGGCTCTGCCGCGTAACCGACAGATGTGCCACACCTGCCAAATGGTCGAGGCTATAA
This sequence comes from Anaerobutyricum sp., assembly GCA_963629885.1. Taxonomy (GTDB): domain Bacteria; phylum Bacteroidota; class Bacteroidia; order Bacteroidales; family Tannerellaceae; genus Parabacteroides. Next base: position 9,009 of record CAVGKO010000040.1, on the reverse strand, counting down.
CCGCAAAACAACCGGGCTGTACGCAGACGAAGAGCAAATATCTTATTATCCATTTCCTAAAGCAGTTTGTTTATGATTGTTTACAAACTTAGTGTTATGTTTTCGAATTTGTAAACATATCACCCATTCTTTAACGCACGTTAACCTTGATGCGGTATCGCAGCAGCAGTCCACGGAATCCGTAAGAGAGTCATTTTTGGAACAGAAAACCAAGAAATAGTTTGTTTGGTGTTCCAAATGTGACTACTTTCGCGGTATGGATGGTGTATTGGAAACATTAGCAAACATACCGGTCAGCGCAACAACGCTTGCCTCACTCTTCCCGGACAAGAAGGCCAAGGGGGAGAAGGTGCGTAGCCTTGAACGGCAAGGCGCAGTTATCCGACTCAAGAAGGGTTTCTACGTTGTGAGCCCTAATGTCTCGCGGATACCTCTCTCCACGGAACTGATAGCCAACCAGCTCTATGCCCCGTCGTATGTCTCCATGTCGTCTGCTCTGAGATACTACGGACTGATTCCGGAGGAGGTATACACCACGCAGTCGGTAACGGTGAAGCATTCGCGCAGCTTCGACACACCGGTGGGGCGTTTCAGCTATACGGGTGTCGACAGGGAGTCGTTCTCCATTGGTGTTACCATCGTCAACAAGCAGACTTACACATTTCTTATGGCTTCACCGGAGAAAGCTCTTTGCGACCTCATTGCCAATTCACCGAAGGTAAACCTCCGCTACCTAAGGGATGTGGAGCGCTACCTTGAAGAGGACATCCGGCTCGATATGGAGGAGTTCCTAAAGATGGATGCCGGTGTCTTTGAACAATACGTTGAGGTCGGCAAAAAAGCCTCTTCCATACAAACACTACTAAAATACTTACAAAAATGAACGGAATATACGCTCAGATGCTGTCTGCCTCGTTTTTGTCGTTTCCGGGGGAAAGAGGTATCTTCGCAGCAGAATAATCCAAAGGTAGAAGAACATGAAACATACCGCTAAAACAATTTGCCTCTTGCTGGGGTTGGTGATAGGCAGTTCGCTTATGAAGGCAGAAGAGAAGAAGAACCTCAATATCGTGTTTATAGGAAACAGCATCACTGCCGGCGCATTGATGTCAGACCCCACGCACGACGCTCCTCCTGTGAGGGCAGCCCTCTATATCTCACGCCAAATTTCAGTCGCTTCGGTGAAATACTCCAACCAAGGGGTGAGCGGATGTACCACGGTGGACTATCTGCCCCAAACGGAGACTCTCTTCCCGAAGGCAAAGGCGGCTGCCGACAAGTTTGCCGACGAGACATGGGCCACGCTGGTGTTCTCCATCATGCTTGGCACCAACGACAGCGCCATCAAGGGTACCAACGGCGCACCCGTTTCTCCGGAGACCTACAAAGAGAATATGACAACCATCATCAACAAGCTGCTTGCCTTGTATCCCAAGTGTAAGATTGTGTTGAACCGTCCGATATGGTATAGCCCCAACACCTACAACGGGTCGATGTATCTCAAGGAGGGGCTCCTTCGTCTCGAGAGCTATTATCCCGTGTTGGTGGCGTTGGTGGAAGAGTATGCCACACGTTTCCCCGGACAGGTACTGATGGGCGACACTGAGGCGTTCGACTACTTCAAAGACAACTACCAGACCGACCTCTTCCCCGAGGACGGTAATGCCGGGATATTCTATCTCCATCCCAACATAAAGGGAGGAATCAAGCTGGGCGAGTTTTGGGGCAAAGCCATAATGAAGGCTGTTGAATAAACGAAACCTCATGGAGAAGATGGAAAAGAAGAAAAATAAATGCTGCGGAGTGCTCATGGAGCATCCGGTGGAGGTGCTTCTCTCGGTGGTGTTTGCTCTTGCGGGCTGTTTCCGGATAGGTAGAGGAAGCGAGTATGACTTCCTCATGGCGCCGATTACTTGTTTCCCAATGCTTTTCCTCTTGGCATATGCGATGAATGCGCTGACCGCCCCCGATGGCTTGGCTTCCGGAAGGCGTCCGCTGTATTATCTCTCCGCTTTTTTCTTTGTGCCCCTTCTTTGGGCGCCGGCAGTAGACCTGTGGTCGCCCCTCTATCCGGTGTTGTTCGTCACGGTGCAGATGGTTTGTTTCTTTGGCTGCCTTAAACCGGGCGAGGGCCTTGCCTTTCTTGTTATGCGCTATCTGAAGGCTGCTGTGTTGGCAGCGATGATTGCCGGCGCGGTATATCTGCTGGTGACGCGCACATATGTCGCCCTCAAGGGTGTCTTTGCGATAGGGGATGAAACAGACAGATGGTTTCTTGTGCAGGTTGCGTATTGGGTGTTTATATGTGGGATGCCCATACTATTCATATTGCTTAATAGAAGGAAGGAAGTGGAGGGTGATGCCTGCCATGCCTTGCAGGGCGTGATGCAGAACAAAGTCTTTGCGCTGGTGTTGGCTCTCTGCGTGGCTCTCTGCGTGATGTTCCTGATATTGGCAGACCTCGTTCTTATATATATCAGCTTCCCGTAGAGGAGGCTTTTTTTGAGTAATAGTAACAATAAACAAAATGAAGAAAGACAACAAACAAAGTCTGTTCGCTGCTCCGAACGGCAAATCTTATCTCGTACCCTTTATTCTAATCACCAGCCTCTTCCTCCTTTGGGGGTTTGCGCATGGGCTGTTGGATGTGTTGAACAAGCATTTCCAAGGAACGTTCACCATGACGAAGGCCCAGAGCGGACTGGTGCAGTTCTCCACCTACATCGCCTACTTCCTCACGGCATTGCCGGCGGGGATGTTTATGAAGCGCTATGGCTATAAGCGTGGCATCATCCTTGGCTTGCTGCTCTTTGCCGCGGGGTCGTTTGCCTTTATCCCGGCAGCTTTCCTCCATTCGGCAGTGCCTTTCCTCGTGGCTCTGTTTGTCATTGCCTGTGGCTTGTCAATACTCGAGACGGCAGCCAATCCTTATTCCACCATACTGGGCCCCCAAGAGTCGGGCGCACAGCGTTTGAACCTCTCGCAGTCGTTCAACGGGTTGGGATGGATACTTGGTCCCTTGGTTGGCGGGGCATTGATTTTCGGCAGTGCTCAAGACGATGTTTTTGCCCTTACCAAGCCATACATACTGATAGGCTGCGTGGTGTTGCTGGTGGCTGTGCTCTTCTTCTTCACCCGCTTGCCGGAGGTGAAGACTGAGGATGAGTGTGAGGCTGAGGCCACGCCCGACCTCCCACTATGGCGCCACAAGCAGTTTGTGAGGGCAGTGGTGGCGCAGTTCTGCTACTGTGCGGCACAGACGGGAATCTTCAGCTTCTTCATCAACTACGTCACGGAGATGAACCCCACGATAACCAATGTGGAGGCCTCGCGGATATTGGCGTTCGGTGGTATGGCATTGTTTATGATAGGACGTCTCTCGGGTAGCTTCACGATGAAGTGGGCGTCGCCCGGAAAACTCCTTACACTGTTTGCGCTGGCGGATATGCTCTGCATGGCGTTGGTCATTGCTTCCATGGGTGCTGTTTCGCTGTATGCTTTGTATGCTTCGTTCTTTTTCATGTCCATCATGTTCCCCACAATCTTTGCCTTGGGCTTGGAAGGATTGGGGTCGTACACCAAGAAGGCTTCGTCGTATATCGTGATGGGCGTTGCCGGAGGAGCTTTCAGTCCGATGCTGATGGGATATATCGGCGAGAGCAATATGGCAATCGGATTTATTGTACCCTTGGTGGCGTTTGCCTACATATTCTGCTTCGCTTTGAAGTGTAGGCGGAAGTGACGGTTTTCTGTTAATGTGTCAATTATTTCCGTGGTATGGGAACATTTTGATGGATAAAGTGCATATCTTTGCGCCCAAAATAAACACGATAGAGCCAGATGGAACAACTTAAACATGAGTGTGGAGTCGCCATGGTCCGGTTGCTTAAACCTTTAGAATACTATCATCAAAAGTATGGCACCTGGATGTATGGCTTAAACAAGCTCTACTTACTGATGGAAAAGCAGCACAACCGAGGGCAGGAGGGAGCAGGTTTAGCCTGCGTGAAATTGGAGGCAAACCCCGGTGAAGAATATATGTTTCGGGAAAGGGCATTGGGTACAGGAGCCATCACCGAGATATTTGCTGCCGTTCACGAACACTACAAGGATTTGCCTTCGGATAGGTTGAACGACCCGTTTTTCGCTAAATCCAATCTGCCTTTCGCCGGAGAACTTTATATGGGTCACCTCCGTTACAGCACAACCGGTAAGTCCGGTATTTCTTATATCCATCCTTTTCTTCGCCGCAACAACTGGAGAGCCAAAAACCTTGCTCTTTGCGGCAACTTCAATCTCACCAACGTAGACGAAATATTCAAAGACATAACGGCCATGGGTCAGCATCCGCGTAAGTATGCCGACACATATATCATGCTCGAGCAGGTGGGCCATCGTCTAGATAGGGAGGTGGAGCGTCTTTACCGTAAGTTTGAAGATGCGGGGCTGAAGGGCATGGACATAACACATGCGATAGAGGCAAACATCGATTTGTCGAATGTGCTTCGCCGCTGTGCTCCCTCGTGGGATGGCGGATATGTTATCTGCGGCATCACCGGCAGTGGCGAGTCGTTTAGTGTGCGCGACCCTTGGGGCATCCGTCCGGCGTTCTATTACGCAGACGACGAGATAGTGGTGTTGGCATCCGAGCGTCCGGTCATCCAGACGGCAATGAATGTGCATGCCGAAGACATAAAGGAACTGAATCGCGGCGAGGCTATATTCATCAGCAAAAGCGGAGGTTTCCGCACGGCGCAGATTATGGAGCCGAAGGAAAACAAAGCCTGCTCGTTCGAACGCATATATTTCTCCCGTGGTAGCGACGTGGATATCTACCGCGAGCGCAAGAAGCTGGGGGAGACATTGGTGCCTTCCATACTCAAGGCCGTGGACTACGACGTCAAGCATACGGTGTTCTCGTTTATCCCCAACACGGCTGAGGTGGCATACTTCGGCATGCAGGAGGGGTTGAACAACTACCTCAACAAGCTGAAGAAAGAATGGATTGCCGACCGCAGTCATCTCCTTCAGGAAGAAGAGCTCGACCAGATACTATCCATGCGTGTGCGTGCCGAGAAGGTGGCAATTAAGGATATAAAGCTACGTACCTTCATTGCCGAGGGCAACAGCCGCAACGACTTGGCTGCCCATGTGTACGACATCACCTACGGGAGTCTTGAGCCATATGTCGACAATCTGGTTATAATAGACGACAGCATTGTGCGGGGAACAACGCTTAAGCAAAGCATCATCGGCATACTCGACCGCCTGCATCCGCGCAAGATAGTAATCGTGTCGTCCTCGCCGCAGGTGCGCTACCCCGACTATTACGGTATTGATATGTCGAGGATGAACGAGTTTATTGCCTTCAAGGCAGCCATAGCCCTCTTGAAAGACCGCGGGATGGAGTCGGTGATAGAGGATGTATATCATAAAGCCAAGAAGCAGGATGAGGAGACACCCGTCAGCGAGATGGTGAACTACGTGAAGGAGATTTACGCTCCGTTTACCGATGGTGAGATTTCAGCCAAGATGGTTGAGCTACTGACGCCCCAAGGCACGCATGCCAAGGTGGAGATTGTGTACCAAACATTGGAAGGCTTGCATGCCTCTTGCCCCAATCACCCGGGCGACTGGTATTTCTCGGGCAATTATCCTACGCCGGGCGGCGTGAGGATGGTGAACAAGGCGTTCATCGATTATTTTGAGGAAACGACAACAGACAATTGAAAATAAGATATGCAAAAAGAAAAAACAGCAACATTGGTCTTGGATGACGGGACTGTTTTTCGCGGCCTCTCTTTTGGGTGCGAGAAGGCGGTCTTGGGCGAAGTAGTGTTCAATACGGCCATGACGGGATATCCGGAGAGCCTTACCGACCCTTCCTACGCCGGTCAGTTGATGGTCTTGACTTATCCGTTGGTGGGTAACTACGGTGTGCCTCCCCGCACGTTTGGTGCGAACGGTATTTCCACATTCCTCGAGAGCGAGAAAATCCATGCAGAGGCAATCATCGTGAGCGATTATAGTCATGAATACAGCCATTGGAATGCTGTTGAGAGCCTTGGCAGTTGGTTGAAGAGCGAAGGCATCCCCGGCATCTACGGGATTGACACCCGGGCGCTGACCAAGAAATTGCGCGAGAAGGGTGTGATGATGGGGCGGATAATTATTGGCGAGGAGCAGTCTTCTGAGGCCAACGAGAAGTTCCCCGAATATGGAGCAATCAATTATGTGGACCGTGTGTCTTGCAAGGATATCATCTGCTACCTTCCCGACGGAACGGGTAAGACATTCCCTAAAGAGGGGTTCACTACATCACAGTTGTCTGCCCTCGGCTCGGCATCCCTGAAGCGCGTTGTGCTCCTCGATTGCGGAGTGAAGCACAACATCATCCGCAGCCTGCTCAAGCGGGGTGTGATGGTGATAAGGGTGCCATGGAACTACGACTTCAGTCACATAGAATACGACGGACTGTTTCTCAGCAACGGTCCGGGCGACCCCGACACCTGTGATGCTGCCGTGCAGAACATCCGCAAGGCCCTCACGGGTAGCAAGCCCATCTGCGGCATCTGCATGGGTAACCAGTTGCTGGCAAAGGCTGGGGGCGCGTCGGTCTACAAGTTGAAGTACGGCCACCGCAGTCACAACCAGCCGGTGCGCATGGTGGGCACAGAGAAATGCTTCATCACCTCGCAGAACCACGGATATGCAGTCGACAATGCAACGCTGGGCAGTGATTGGGAGCCGCTCTTTGTAAATATGAATGATGGCACAAACGAAGGCATACGTCACAAGACGAAGCCGTTCTTCTCGTCGCAGTTTCATCCCGAGGCTTGCAGTGGGCCTACGGATACTGAGTTTATGTTCGACAAGTTTGTTGAGTTGCTGTAAAACAATGGGAAAAAGAACAAGGTAGATATGAAAGAAGATATAAAGAAAGTCCTGATATTAGGTAGCGGTGCTCTCAAGATTGGAGAGGCAGGCGAGTTCGACTATTCAGGCAGCCAGGCGTTGAAGGCCATCAAGGAAGAGGGCATAAGTACGGTGCTCATCAATCCGAACATTGCAACGGTACAAACTTCGGAGGGAGTTGCAGACACGGTTTATTTCCTGCCTGTCACTCCTTTTTTTGTGGAGAAGGTAATAGCCAAAGAGCGCCCCGACGGCATCCTGTTGGCTTTCGGAGGGCAGACGGCGCTCAACTGCGGAGTGGCGCTCTATCAGAGTGGTGCCCTCGAGAAGTATAACGTGCGTGTGCTGGGTACACCGGTGCAGGCCATCATGGACACTGAAGACCGTGAGCTGTTTGTTCACAAACTCGACGAGATTGGCGTCAAGACCATCAAGAGCGAGGCAGTGGAGAATGCCGAGGATGCAAGGCGTGCCGCCAAGGAGCTGGGCTACCCGGTGATTGTGCGTGCTGCTTACGCCTTGGGAGGCTTGGGCTCGGGCTTCTGCGACAATGAAGAGGAATTGGACGTATTGCTCGAGAAGGCTTTCTCGTTCTCTCCGCAGGTATTGGTGGAGAAGAGCCTGAAGGGCTGGAAAGAGGTGGAATATGAGGTGGTGCGCGATAGGTTCGACAACTGTATCACCGTCTGCAACATGGAGAACTTCGACCCGCTGGGCATCCATACCGGCGAATCCATAGTGATAGCACCCTCGCAGACGCTTAGCAACACCGACTATCATAAGCTGCGTGAGTTGGCAATACGTATCATCCGTCATATAGGTATCGTGGGTGAGTGTAACGTGCAGTATGCCTACGACCCCGAGAGCGAAGACTATAGGGTGATAGAGGTGAATGCCCGACTGAGCCGTTCGTCGGCATTGGCATCCAAGGCCACGGGCTATCCTCTGGCTTTTGTGGCTGCCAAACTGGGATTGGGCTACGGGCTGTTCGACTTGAAGAACTCGGTGACGAAGACAACGAGTGCATTCTTTGAGCCGGCACTCGACTACGTGGTATGTAAGATACCGCGTTGGGACCTTGGCAAGTTCCACGGCGTTGCCCGCGAGCTGGGGTCGAGCATGAAGTCCGTAGGAGAGGTCATGGCTATAGGCCGCACCTTTGAGGAGGCCATCCAGAAGGGCTTGCGTATGATAGGACAGGGCATGCACGGCTTCGTGGAGAACAAGGAGTTGGTGCTTCCCGATATCGACAAGGCATTGCATGAGCCTACCGACCGAAGAATATTCGTCATCAGCAAGGCATTCCGTGCCGGCTACACTATAGACCAAATACACGAACTGACCAAGATTGACAAGTGGTTTCTTCAGAAGCTATACAATATCATCCGCACGGCAGAAGCCTTGGAGAGCTGTAAGAGCATTGCCGGCATACCCGACGAATTGATGCGAAGGGCCAAGGTGGAGGGCTTCTCCGACTTCCAGATAGCACGTGCCGTCTACAAGGAGGGCATGGAGGATAGCGAGAAGGCAATCCTTGAGGTCCGTAAGGAGCGTAAGAGCCGCGGCATCCTCCCGGTGGTGAAGCAGATTGACACACTTGCTGCCGAGTATCCGGCACAGACCAACTACCTCTACCTTACGTATAGCGGAACAGAGAGTGATGTGCATTATGTGGGCGACAAACGCTCTGTGGTGGTGCTCGGCTCGGGCGCCTATCGTATTGGTAGCTCTGTGGAGTTCGACTGGTGCGGCGTACAGGCTTTGAACACCATCCGCAAGGAGGGTTGGCGTTCGGTAATGATTAACTATAACCCCGAGACGGTGTCTACCGACTACGACATGTGCGACCGTCTCTACTTCGACGAGCTCACCTTCGAGCGCGTGATGGATATCCTTGAGTTGGAGAACCCGCACGGCGTGATTGTCTCCACGGGAGGACAGATACCAAACAACCTTGCCATGCGCCTCGACGAGCAGCATGTCAATATCCTCGGGACGTCGGCAAAGAGCATCGACAATGCCGAGGACCGCGAGAAGTTCTCTGCCATGCTCGACCGCATAGGTGTTGACCAGCCGCGATGGAAAGAGCTTAGC
>CAVGKO010000039.1:0-10900 GCA_963629885.1 Anaerobutyricum sp. | reverse complement strand
CCGCCCTCTCTGATAGCAAGGCCCTCCACGCTCTCTTCAAGCATCACCGGCACGTGATAACTCTGCTCCATCTCTTCTGTCTCGTGTATTACGCGTTAAACTTCCCCTTAAATAAAAGTTCCTTACTTCGCAGTAAACAGGTAGGTTGCTTTATTAGAGGGGTAAAAGTAGACATTTATCGAATAACCTTCCAAGAAATACATCATAAAAGTAGAAAAAAACTTATCAACACCAATGGAGTTCCATCCTCGCCCAAGGCACCCACCGAGAGACAAAAAAGAGAACAGTATTTTCCCGGAGGTTCGAACCTTTCGGGCAAAAGGTTCGAACGTTTTGGGCAAAAGGTTCGAACCTCCGGAAAAAACAGACCATCGATGGTTTTACCCATAGTCTTCGGTTTCCCGTCAAGAAGGGTTTTCCCAAAAGAGCCGACTCTTTTGAGCAAAAGAGTCGATTGTTTTGATGAAAAGAGTCGGCTCTCTTGTTTTTCGCCTCCCTCGAACAGCAAGAAAGGGTGTGTTTGTTTTCATCCTACAAACACACCCTTCTTTCAAAAATGCGAAGCCCCGAAGAGAGTCACATTTCCGATATACGCTTACTTGTTTTCCTTCTCGTCTTCCACCACTTCAAAGTCGGCTTTTGCGCTCTCGTTTACCGAAGAGTTGCCTACAATCAGTTCGAAAGAACCGGGATTGAGCACATATTCGTTCTTCTGATTCCAATGAGACAAGTCTTCACGGGTCAGAGTGAAATGAACAGTCTTCTTCTCGCCCTTATTCAAGTATACGCGCTCGAAACGTTTCAGCTGCTTGTTCGGCATCTTGACCTCGGTGGTAGTCTTGTCGTGGATATAGAGCTGCACAACTTCTGCACCTTCTCTCTTACCTACGTTCTGTACATCAACCGACACCTCCAAGGTCTCATTCTTCTGAATCTTGTTCTTAGCTATCTGCATATTGCTGATTTCAAAATTCGTGTAGCTCAGTCCATATCCGAAGGGATAGAGCGGAGCCTTGGTCAGGTACATATACGTACGTCCTTTCGATATCTCATAGTCATTGAAAGGAGGCAAATCGTCTATCGAGCTATAGAACGTCATAGGCAACTTTCCGGAAGGATTGTAATCGCCAAAGAGCACATCGGCAATGGCTGTACCACCTTGTTCGCCCGGATACCAAGCGTCGATGATGGCCGGCACATTCTGGTTAATCCAGTTTATGGTCAATGAGCTACCTGCCACAAGCACAACAACGGTCTTCGGGTTTGCCTTATACAACTCCTGAATAAACTTCATTTGGTCGATTGGCAGGTCCAAAGAAGTACGGTCGCGACCCTCGCGCTCGATGCTCTTGTTGATACCCAATACGGCAATAACCACGTCGCTCTTCTTTGCTATGCTCTTCTCTTTCTTGAAGGATTCCTTGTCCGACACTTCTTTCAGCTGCCACTTCAAAGCCGTGTAAGCTCTGTTGGCATCGCAAACGTATTCGTACTTCACCGGATACTTCTCGCCGGCAACCATGTCAAGTTCCACTCCGTCGCCGGAATCTTTTGTCAGGTCAAGAAGGAGTTTGTCATTCATATAGAACTTAGCACTACCGCGTGTGCTCAGACCAACCTTATACTTTCCGGATACCGGCACGGTGATGTTGCCTGACCAACGAACCGAAATCTGACCCTTCGGGATGATTGGGTTGGGCGGCTGGTTTGCCGGGTCGAAATGAATCCATTTGTCGGTAGATTCCACAGGTGTTCCCTCAAAGCTTGTGTTGGGGAAATAAGATACTGCCAAACCTTTCTCCGTTTTCCCGTTTTTCTCGAACGAGAAGAACTCGGCATCCACCGTTTCATATCTGATAGGAGTAGGCATCCAAGGCACATAGCGAACATCCACCTTAGTGTCTGCCAACTTGTTCTTTATACCCTGCAACGGAGAAACGGGCTCGTTCAACGGCACACCGCTATAGTCACCAAACTCGGCAACACCGGCGTTTATACCGAATACAGCCAAGCTCTTTATCTTTTTCTTGTTCAAGGGCAGCATGTTTTTCGTGTTCTTCAGAAGAACAATCGACTGACGTGCTGTCTCAAGTGCCAACTCCTGATGCTCCTTGCAACCAACCACCGACGGAGATATCTGAGCATACGGGTTCAAAGAGGGGTCATCGAAAATACCCAGTTTGAAACGGGCACGCAGCACACGGAAAGCAGCCTTATCTATCTCAGCCTCCGTAACAAGACCTTTATTGTATGCCTTTGGCAGATAATCGGTGTAGATGAAACACTCCGGGCAGTAGCCACCACATTCCAAATCCAATCCGGCTTGGAGAGATTTCTGTGCAGCCTCTTCACGGTTAGCAGTGTAATGATGGTCGGAATAGAGCAATCCCGGCGCACCACAGTCGGAAACAACATAACCGTTGAAACCCCATTCGTTTCTAAGAAGGTCGGTAAGCAGCCATTTGTTTGCCGTACAAGGCACACCGTTTATTGCGTTGTATGCACTCATTATTGATTCTGCCTTACCCTCGGTAATCAAAGCCTTGAATGCCGGCAGATAGTATGACCTAAGAGTCTGTTCCGACACTTCCATCTTACACTGGAAACGGTTGTGCTCTTCGTTGTTTCCCGCAAAGTGCTTCGGAGTGGATACCACCTTCAAGTAGCGCGGATGTGAGCCCTGCAAACCTTTTACAAAAGCAACACCAATGCGCGAAGTAAGGTAGCAGTCCTCACCATAAGTCTCCGGCGTACGTCCCCAACGCGGGTCACGAGCCATGTTTACCGTAGGCGACCAGAAAGTCAACAGGTCGGTAAACTTTTTGGTCTGCAGCCTTCCTTGGTCCAACTCGTTCCAACGGGCACGAGCCTCATCGGAGATAGCAGTAGACACTCTCTGTATCAACTCCGGGTTCCAGGTTGAAGCAAACGCAATGGCCTGTGGAAACACGGTGAACTTTCCCGGACGGATAATGCCGTGCAAAGCTTCGTTACCATGGTCATACTTGGCAATTCCCAAACGAGGTATTGCCGGCGAAACTTCCCTAAGAAGGAGGATTTTCTCATCCACGGTCATTCGAGACAACAAATCATTGACACGATTGTCGACCGTGGCATCAGGATTTTCATACAAATCCATCTCTCCGTTTCGGTTGAAATCAATCCATTTCTTTTCCTGAGAATACGACTGAAAAGCGTAAACGAAACAGAGAACTAATAGAATAATACTTTTTTTCATGATATAATTTTTTGCTGAGCACAAAAGTACAGCATTTTCCCCAATCGCCAACACAACCACCTTGTTTCACCGATATTATCTGCCATTCCGTCGATTTTATTTGCCCTCGGGCTATCAGCGTGTTTATCTTCGCTTCCGAATCGACATAATTGATACAGACATGAAACAAAAAACAATTATTGCAGGCATGCTCATCGGCTTGTTGCTGGCTCCCGCCACAATGCAAGCCAATGGCAGACACCGCGGGGGACATTGCTGTTGCTGCTGCTGTTGCAGGCACGACGACCAACGCCCACCGAAGGGTAAGGAAAGGCCGTCACAAATCACCGACAAACTGATTAAGAAACTGTCGTTGACGGACGAGCAAGTGACAAAGCTGAAAGAAGAGGAGAATGCTTTCATGGAAAAGATGAAAGACATGCGCCCCGACCCAAACAACCGGGATAAAGTCTCGCAGGAGGAGATGAAAGCGAAGATGAGCGAGATGAAGGAAAAGATGGATGCGATGATGAACGAGCACGATGCTGCCGTCAAGAAGATTCTCACCAACAAGCAGTACAAGAAATATCAGAAGTACATGGAAGAGAATCGTCCTCAAGGTCCCGGCAACGGTGGTCCCGGCGGACCGGGTGGACCGGGCGGGCCTGAAGGTCCAGGTGGAATGGGTGAATCGGATGGCGAGTGGTAGGAATCCGGAATGGGATTTTTCCCTTAGCTTTGCGGTGTGATTCTAAAACTTGAATGAGATATGTTGAAAGAAGGTATGCAACATACGAGTAGCACCGTTGTAAGCGTTGCCAATTCGGCTCGCACCATGGGGTCAGGCGACCTGGATGTGTTTGCCACACCATCGATGGTAGCATTGATGGAGAACGCAGCCATGCAGGTCGCCTTAGGCCATTTACCTGAAGGCTCCACAACCGTAGGGGCTGAGATAAACACTACGCACATCAAACCATCCCCAATCGGGGAGACCATTCATGCCACAGCAACCCTTGTAGGTGTGGAAGGCCGCAAGCTAACGTTCAGAGTTGAGGCACACGACTCCAAAGGAATAATCGGCGAGGGGACGCACATACGTTTCGTAGTTGATAAGAAGAAGTTCCTTGCCAAGGTATACCCCGAGGACTAATCGGCGACGCGGCCAACAGATTTGATATTTTTAATCTTGGAGAGTGTGACGCACATCTTCTGGATGTCTTCCACGTCGTGCACCTTAATCTTGATTTTGCCCTCAAACACTCCGTCTTTTGCTTCAATCAACAAGCGCATGATGTTTACGTTGAAGTCGTCGGCAATTGTCCGGGTGATGGTATTAAGCACACCTATCGAGTCGATACCTTTCACCTCCAACGTGGCTTCGAAGGAAGCATTCTTGTGGTCGCTCCACTCGGTGTTCAATATTCTGTCGCCAAAGCTACTCTTCAGTCGCATGGCTATTGGGCAGGAGCGTTTGTGGACCACCACATTCCCGTCGTCGTTGATGAAACCGAAGGCATCGTCGCCCGGAATGGGCTTGCAGCAGTCGGCTATCACGTAGTTGCGCTCGAAAGCTTCTTCGCGCAGGATATATGGTTTGGTTTTATCGTATTCCACTTTGGCCGCTTTCTCGGGCACATCTTTCTTGTTCTTCTTCCCGACGCCCAAGGCCTGCTTCACGTACTTGAACAATAAGTTATCCGTTTTCTCTTTCAGTAGCTTCTTGATGTTCTCGGGGAGCACCACGTCGCCCTTCTCCACGGCATAATAGAACTCCTCGCGCTTGGAGAAACCGAAATACATACATAGTTTGTCAAGGTTGGATGTGTTGGCTTCCAGCTCCGCACGTTTGAATGCCTCAATAACTTTCTCTTCGCCTTGTCGGGCTGCCTCCCTACGGGCACGGCGCAATACGGCATCAATCTTGGCACGCGCCTTGGCTGTTGTAACGAAGTTGAGCCACTCGGCTTGCGGCTTCTGCGAGCGAGAGGTAAGGATTTCCACTTGGTCTCCACTTTCCAATGGGTGGCTGAGAGGCACCAAACGGTGGTTCACCTTCGCTCCTATACAATTGTTTCCTATCTTGGTATGCAGGGCATAAGCAAAGTCGAGCGCCGTAGCTCCCTGCGGAAGAGTCTTGATGTCGCCCTTGGGGGTAAACACAAATATCTCGGAAGTAAAGAGGTTCAACTTTATTGTATCCAAGAAGTCGAGCGCATTCGGGTCCGGATTCTCAAGTATCTCGGTGATGGTCTGGAGCCATTTGTCGAGCTCTGTGTCTTCTTCCACATTATGCTCCTTGTATTTCCAGTGGGCAGCAAAGCCTTTCTCGGCTATATCATCCATTCGGCGGCTGCGAATCTGTATCTCCACCCACTCACCATCGGGACCCATCACGGTGAGGTGAAGGGCTTGATAGCCGTTGGCTTTCGGGCGGCTCACCCAGTCGCGGATACGGTCGGGACGGATACGGTAGATATCCGTGATTGCCGAATAGATATCCCAACAGGTGTTCTTCTCGTCCACTCCCGGCATAGGTTCGAAGATGATACGGACGGCATAGAGGTCGTATATATCCTCAAAGGTGATGCCTTTGCTCTCCATCTTGTTCCATATGGAATAGGCAGACTTCACGCGGGCCTTCATCTCGTATTGCAGACCCATTTCTTTCAGCTTCTTGTCTACGGGGGCAGCAAAGTGCTCGAACAACTTGTTACGGCTCTCCTCCGTTGCCTTCAACTTTTGATTTATAAAGTCGTATTCCTGCGGATGCTCGTATTTGAAGCTAAGGTCTTCGAGCTCGGTCTTGATGGAGAACAATCCGAGACGATGCGCAAGGGGTGCGTAGAGGTAGAGGGTCTCTCCGGCAATCTTAAACTGTTTGGCGGGGAGCATCGAGCCAAGTGTACGCATGTTGTGCAGGCGGTCGGCAATCTTTATAAGGATTACACGGATATCGCTACTCATGGTGAGAAGCAGTTTGCGGAAGTTCTCTGCCTGCGCAGAGGCGTGCTCGCCGAAGATACCACCGGAGATTTTGGTCAGCCCGTCCACAATCTGTGCAATCTTGGCTCCGAACATATCATTAATGTCCTGCACGGTGTATTCCGTGTCTTCCACCACATCGTGGAGCAATGCCGAGCAGATGGAGGTGGAGCCCAATCCCATTTCGCGGCAAACGATTTGAGCAACGGCAATGGGGTGCATGATATAGGGTTCGCCCGAGCGGCGTTTAACCCCTGCGTGTGCCTGATTGGCAAAGTTGAATGCCTTTGTTATGCGTTCCACCTTCCGCCGGTGGTTCGACTTCAGATAATCGTCCAACAGTTCGTTGAAACCATCTTGTATCATCTTTTCGTCTGCCGAAGCAGTCGACGCCGGTACATCGGTTATGTCTTTCGTATCTTTTACGTTCTCCGCATCGCTCATGGTCACTCTTTTTTAGGTATCCGCAAATATACGGATATACTTCGTAAAACAATCACGCGAGTTATCCCACGGGGATTTTGAGAATCTGGCCCGGATGGATGTTTGTATCGGAGAGTCCGTTGGCCCGGCGGATGAGGTCGGCAGACACTCCGGGGTACTTCTTCGAGATGGTGTAGAGCGAATCACCGGCCTTGACCTTGTAGGACACGAAGCTCTTGCCATCCTTGTCGACTTCAGTGGTGGTTTGTGGAGCAGATTTGGTGTCCGGGGTTGTTTGCTGCTTGTCCTTGGGGGCAAAGGCCACTCCTCCGTTATCTATATATAATGTAAGCTTACGGCCGGGGGACACGCGGTTTGATTTCAATCCGTTCCAACGACGAACTTCCTTGGGGGTAACCCCGTAGCGGTTGGCTATGGTATTGATGTTCTCGCCGGAGGCAACGCGGTGGGTTATCTTCTCACGGGTGGGAGATGCGGGGTCGTAGGCGAGACTTGAGGCAAGGAGGTCTTCCGCATGGTAGGCATATACCGTGTCTTCTTTGGATATGAAGGAGTATGTCTTGTCTATCGGCAGCTTGAGCACACAGGGTGCGGCATTGCCCGGGATGATATCTCGCTTGTATTGGGGATTGAGGGCACGCACTTGCTCGAGGTCCATGCTAAGTACGTCAGCCACTTGAGAGAGGTGGAGCGCCTTGGTGACCATTATAGTGTCCGTGGCAAGCGGCAGGTTGGTCTGCACGGGGCATATGTTATGTTCGCAATAGAAGTTCATGATATAGTTGGCGGCAATGAAGAGAGGCACATACGACCTTGTCTCGCGAGGGAGGTAAGGGAATATTTCCCAGAAATCAGTCTTGCCACCTGCGCGGCGGATGGCTTTGTTCACATTCCCCGGCCCGCAGTTGTAGGACGCCAGCACAAGATTCCAATCCTTATATATATCGTACATATCCTTGAAGTAGCGGCATGCGGCGCGGGTAGCTTTCTCGGGGTCGCGGCGGTCGTCCACCAGACTGTTTATTTCGAGTCCGTAAATCTTCCCTGTGGGGAGCATGAACTGCCAGAGGCCACATGCTCCGGCGCGAGACAGAGCCACGGGGTTCAGTGCACTCTCCACAACAGCCAGGTATTTGAGCTCGATGGGCAAGTTGTATTCGTCGAGCACCTGCTCGATTATGGGGAAATAGAAATCAGCCATGCCCAGCATGTAGCGAACAAGTCCGCGGCGGCGGGTGGCGTATAAATCTATGCAGTCGCGCACCACTTGGTTGTAGCGCATGGGGATGACTGTGGGGAGACTTTCAAGACGTCGGCTGTAGACGGAGTCGGAGAACAATACGTTTTCCTCATCGTCGTGGCAATACTCATCGCGTTTGGTGAAATAATTGACGTGCCAGGAGCGGAGCAGACTGTCCACATTGGCATCCATGCTTTCGGGAATCATACCCACATCAACGGAGAGGGAATCCGTCGAGAGGGTGGAGTAGTCTTCTTCTTGTGCAACAGCAACACCTGCGAGGCACCAGAGGCAGACTATCAACAATACATATTTCATTTTCATGTCATCAGAATTTTATACTGCAATTAAGGCCATAGAGGCGGTCGCTTTGGGAAGTCTTGGGCACCACTACCGGCTCCACCCTCATGCTCAAGTCGGGCGTAATGTCGAAGTCGAAGAGTTGTGCCTCAACGTAGGCATCAATCATACAGAGGGCATATACTCCTACGGTGATGATTATGCTGAGGTCGCGGTAGCGGCGATAGTAGTCTTTGCTTCGCTTGATATTGTCTTGCCAGCGCGAATCGCTTATGAAGTTCTCCGGTGAGTATCCGTTCTTCTTGGCAATGACCTGCCAGGAGTTGCTCCACTTCTCGGGCTCGGAGGAATTGTTCTGCACGTCGTTCATCAAATCGAAGTATGCCGTGGAATAGTCCTTATAGTTCTTGTTGTTCCATGTGATGGCATAGATACATCCCATGAAGCCGCCATAGACAATGGGCAACTTCCAGTAGGCACGGTTGTATATCTGTCCGAGCCCGGGGCAGATGGCAGAGAGGATTACCGCCTTCTTGGGGTTGGGGAGGAAGGGCTTCTCTGCTTCGGTGGTGGGGGTAGTGGCAAGGGCTACGGAGTCGGCGGCATGGAGCACCGCTACGACGGAGGAGTCGGGTGCCGCAGGTTGCACCTCCTGAGCCTTCGCAACGGATGCAAAGGAAGCAAACACAACCACGAGGCACATCAGCCTGCCCAAAACGCTCTTCATCCTCACCTCTTTTCTACCTTCCAATCATTTCAGTTTGTCGAACAGCCCCACCAAACGCTCCAGTTCTTCTTCCGAAGAGAAGGGGATGGTGATACTGCCTTTTCCTTTATCGTTGTAAGTCATCTTCACCTTTGTTTGGAAGAAATGTGAGAGATGTTCTTTCAGCATATTGTATTCCTCGGGGAGCCGTTTGCCACGCGGGGCGGCGGGGGTAGTCTTCTGGGAGGACTCTGCCGAGGTTTTGCCACCTCTTACAATCTCCTCCACGCTTCTTACGGAGAGTCCTTCGGCAAGGATACGTTCGTAGAGAGCGAGCTGCACCTCCGGGTCTTCCACGGGGATGAGTGCGCGGGCATGGCCCATATCTATTTTCTTGTCCTTGATACCCATCTGAATCTCGGCGGGGAGCTTCAAGAGGCGCAGATAGTTGGCAATGGTAGCCCGCTTCTTGCCTACCCTCTCGCTAAGCTTCTCTTGGGTGAGGTTATAGCTGTCGATGAGCTTCTGATATGCCAGGGCTATTTCTATGGAGTTGAGGTCTTCGCGCTGTATGTTCTCAATCAGCGCCATCTCCACCACATTCTCGTCGGCAGCCGTCTTGATGTAGGCAGGGATACGTTCCAAGCCGGCCATAAGGGATGCACGGTAGCGGCGTTCGCCGGAGATAATCATATACTTGTCCGGGGCAAGCTCTTTGAGGGTGATGGGCTGCACCACACCGAGCGAGCGGATGGAGGTAGCGAGTTCCTCCAAGGCTTCTTGCTCGAATACCGAGCGTGGCTGCTCGGGATTGGGTTCAATCTTGCTTAATTCTATCTCGTTGATAGACGACGACCCGCCGGTTTTCAAATCGTCCATTGTTATAAGGGCATCCAGGCCGCGGCCGAGAGCCGATTTGTTTTTTGCCATACGTTTGGGGTTTAGGAGACAATTGTCATTTGTCGTTTTTACTAATCAATTCCTTTGCCAGCTGGAGGTGGTTGAGGGCACCCTTCGACTCGGCGTCGTAGAGAAGCACGGGCTTGCCGTAGCTGGAGGCTTCGCTGAGCTTCACGTTGCGCTGGATGACGGTGGTGAACACAAGGTCGCGGAACGGACGTTTCACCTCCTCGTAAATCTGGTTCGAAAGGCGCAGACGAGAGTCGTACATGGTCATAAGGAAACCTTCTATCTCGAGCCCCGGATTGAGCCTCGACTTTATAATCTTTATTGTGTTGAGCAGTTTGCTTATGCCCTCGAGGGCGAAATATTCGCACTGCACGGGGATGATTACCGAGTCGGCAGCCGTAAGGGCATTCACCGTGATGAGGCCCAAGGAGGGTGAGCAGTCGATAAGGATATAGTCGTAGCTATCCTTCAAGGGGGTTATCACCTTCTTCATTATCTTCTCGCGGTTCTCCAGGTTGAGCATCTCAATCTCCGCGCCCACAAGGTCGATGTGTGAGGGCACGATATCCAGCCCCTCCACCTCTGTTTTCACCACGGCACCCTTCACGTTGTCGCCGTTAACCAAACATTCGTAGATGGAGCATTCCACACTGCGCACATCCACTCCCAGACCCGATGAGGCATTGGCCTGCGGGTCTGCATCCACAACCAACACTTTCTTCTCGAGTGCGGCAAGCGAAGCAGCCAGGTTGATGGTGGTTGTAGTCTTACCCACACCGCCTTTCTGATTTGCTAATGCTATAATTTTTCCCATATTCTCTTATTGTTACGCACGGCAAAGCTACGCATAAAAACCCAACTGCCCTTCCGCCGGGGGCGAAACAATGCCTCACCTGTTGATAACTCGCCATATCTGTTGATAACTTTCTGTGTAAGGAATGAGCCTCCGGAAATGAGACCATCGATGGTTTTCATCAAAAGTATCGATGGTTTTGCTCAAAACCATCGATGGTCTTCGTTTTCTCGGCAAGCGGTTTTTTACCAATGGGCCGACCCTTTTCATCAAAAGGGCCGACACATTTGGGCAAAAGGGCCGACC
>CAVGKO010000038.1:0-10983 GCA_963629885.1 Anaerobutyricum sp. | reverse complement strand
GCGGTCTAACGACAACTGACGTGCCACGCCTTCCGGCAGAGAAGCATACAAGTCAGAGTTCTCTTTCGTCAACTTGCTGATGATATACGAACGCTGTTCGCTCTTCTTAATCATCTTGAACTCGGCATCGTGCTTTGCAAGGAAGTCGTTCAGCTCTGCAATCAAACGTTTCATAGCCGGAACAAACTCAATCAGTCCCTCAGGAATCAAAACCGTACCGAAGTTCTTGCCATCAGCGGCACGACGTGCTACGATGTCGGCAATATAGGTAACGATGTCGTCGAGCGACATATTCTTGGCTTCCACCTCTTCAGAGATGATACAGATATTAGGCTGAGTCTGCAGGGCACACTCCAATGCGATATGAGAAGCCGAACGGCCCATCAATTTGATGAAGTGCCAATACTTCTGAGCAGAGTTGCAGTCGCGCTGGATGTTACCAATCACTTCCGAGTATACCTTACATGCTGTATCGAAACCAAACGATGTTTCAATCTGTTCGTTCTTCAAGTCGCCGTCGATAGTCTTCGGGCAACCGATAACCTGTACGCCGGCGTTGATGGCTTTGTAGTATTCTGCCAAGACGCAAGCGTTAGTGTTTGAATCGTCACCACCAATGATAACCAAGGCAGAGATGTTCAACTCTTTCAGGATTTCGAGGCCCTTGTCGAACTGCTCTTTGGTCTCAAGCTTTGTACGGCCCGAACCAATCATATCGAAACCACCTGTATTACGATATTCATCAATAATGTCGGCTGTCAGCTCCATATATTTGTGGTCAATCAAACCACCGGGGCCCAAGATAAAACCATACAAACGTGAACCCTTGTTCATGGCCTTTATACCATCAAAAAGACCGGCAATCACGTTGTGACCGCCCGGTGCCTGACCACCGGAAAGAATAACACCCACGTTGATAGCGGGCTTTTCTGTCTTCTCATTACTTTTTTCGAAAGTAACGACAGGCATTCCGTACGTGTTGGGGAACAATTTCTTGATTTCTCCTTGGTCGGCTACCGATTCGGTATATGCACCGTCAACAGCCTTTACAGCACCCTTCAATGCAGCAGGAACCTTAGGTTGGTAAGCTGCTCTTGCAATTTGTAATGCGCTCTTTGTCATTTTTAGATTGATTTATATAAGAGATATTATTCTGAGTTCTACGTTTAAAGCGGCACAAATATAGAAATATTTCTTCTATCCTTTGCCAATCACCCGTAACGAGCCATAAAAAAACGGTTGGAAACGACATATATCCATCGCCCCCAACCGTTATACTTTTGAGTGATTCCGGAGCGATTCGAACGCTCGACCCACAGCTTAGAAGGCTGTTGCTCTATCCAGCTGAGCTACGGAACCATCCTTATCAGCGGTGCAAATGTAGTACTATTTTTTTAATCAACAATGAAAGTGTTTTTTCAAATCCGTGTAAGAAGCAGAAAAGAGGGGAGCTTTTAGAACGGATACCCAACGGCAAAATGCCAGGCGAAATTATCCTTTATGTTGGGATGAAGAATGGCCCAACGGTCTCGACCACGCTCCATGGGGTTGTAGGCCTTCATACCCGTATCGAAACGGATGAGGAAGAAATCGAAGTCAAGACGCAAGCCAAGTCCGTAAGACATGGCTATCTCTTTATAGAAACGAGAGAAATCGAAGTTGCCGTTCTCGCGTTCATCGTCCTTTCGCATGGTCCATATATTACCGGCATCAACGTATGCTGCCAATTCAAACTTCCAAAACAGTTTGGTGCGATACTCCAAGCTCAAGTCCAAACGGATATCACCCACTTGGTCGGCAAACGACCTCACAGAATCAGCCGACATACTTCCGGGCCCCAATGTTCGCACCGACCATCCACGGACGCTGTTGGCACCACCCGAGAAATAGGTCCGTTCGAAGGGCAATATCTTTGAGTTGCCGTAAGGATATCCCACACCCACGCCAACGCGGAATGCCACCTTGTTGCGCTCGTCTATCACCATGCTTCTACTGAAATCGATGTCTCCTTTCACAAACTGCGAGTAATTGATTCCAAACAAATCATACAGACCGTCGCGGTCTCTTTGGGCATGCGTTATCTTGGAAATTGCGTACAACAAATTACCCGCCATCTCGAACGAGATACGAAGAGAGTGGGTGTTGCGAAGGCGGTTTTGCGGATTATAGTTGGTAAACGAATAGGTATAGCCCGAACCAACTACAAACTGGTCTGTGAAGTTGTATATCCTTGTGGACTGAGGAAGACTGGCTTCGAACACGGAATCAATCTTGGGCAGATGCACATAATCCACATCCAACAGCTTGAACACATGTCTGACTTGCGTGTTCGAACGCTCCTGCCATATATAACTCCACCCTCCGGAAAGGATTGAGCGTTGGTATTCGGGACGTGTCTGAAGACCATAACTAACCTTCAGCTCCGTGGAAGCACGCACCCTGCGTTTGAAGTTCTCGCTAACAAAGGGGAACATAAAATGAGGGAACAACACGGATGTCTCTGCGCCAAACTCCCAATAATTACCACCCGTTGAGCTTTTGGTCAACGCTTCGTAGGCGCCACGCACCTTTGCCGAGAACACCTCCGAGCCTTTGAATAGGTTTCGATGCTGGTAGTTCACGCTGGAGGCAAAGCCGAAGTCACCCGCCGAGTTTGTGCCTTCGAAATCGATACCGAAGCCTTGCGTCTTTGCCGGCAGGGTCAAAATCATACAATGGAGCTTCATCGTGTCCTGCTCCTCCACTTCCGTGAATCGTATGTTCACGTTCCTCAAGGCCCGCAATGCAGCGAAAGATGAATAGGTCTGCTCCACCGAACGCTCGCTAAATAGCTTTCCGGGTGTAATGTATGTACTGCGGCGAAGCACTCCCGGACGTATACTCCTATGACCGTTTCCATATAATATTTGCAGACCACCAATCCTTGTTGTGTCGACCACACGCGATTGCCCCTCCTCTATCTGATTCAGCGGGTCGTAATCCGTAACAATCGTCACATCCTTTATATAATACTGCTGATGAACGGTGTCGACCACCGAGCCATCCGGCTTCAGCTTACGGTAAGGCTTCAGTATCATATCCAAGTCAACAATGTTGTCGTTGTATGAACTGTCTGCAAGGTATGCCAAATAATCGCGGTTGAAGGCATAATACCCATTGCGACGCAGCAAAGTGGTGATTCGTTGCCGTTCCTTGTCAAGGACATCTCTGTCAAAAATCGCACTGTCCTTCACCAATGGGGTATAGTCGTCAACATACGTGCGGAAAGCCGAGGAAACAGCCGAACGCTTTGGCGCTTCAAGGCGAGCGATGCTGTCAATCCTTCTGTCAGCCAAATCCATCGTGTAGTCGATTATCCTATATGGGGTGTTGGAATGTATCTTATAGGTAACCGTGGCTTTCTTTTGTCGCGAAGTGTCGAGCTCTGCCTCCACCTCGGCATTGATATACCCCTTGTTGACAAAGAAGCGCCTCAGCTCGTCAGTTGATTGCACAATCAGCGCGGTATCCATAATGACGGGAGGCTCGCCAATGCGACGAAACTGCTTGTTGAGCCATCGCTTCTCGTTTCGCCCCGACCAGCCATAGACATAGAGTTGCCACTTCATCAATCCAAAGACCTTGAAGTTGGGTTGCTGCTTGAGGTAGGGTTTGAGGTCGCTTGGCTTGTAGTCTTTGTTGTCGGAAACAATCTTTACTTTATCGAGCAGATACTCGCCCTCGCCAACATATTTTGTAGTACTGCAAGCTGCCAGTATCAAAACAAGAAATATGAAATATGTTATACGGGTGAGTCCCTTCATCGTTGCGACCTTTTAGGTTCGCAAATGTAGCTGAATTTAAATAAAATCCCCTACTTTTGTTTTGCAAAAAGAGAGAGAGATGCTGAGTAAAACCAAGGTAAAACAGATACGCGCATTAGCATTGAAGAAGTTTCGCGACGAAACAAACACGTTCGTTGCTGAAGGGAACAAATTGGTGGCAGACATGTTGCCAGGGTTTGAATGCGAACTGCTCATCGCCAAGCCGTCGTGGATGGCAACGCAGGGTGATATCCCGGCAAAGGAACTGCTCGTGGCAAGCGACGAGGATATCAGCAAAGTCAGCTCCCTGAAAAGTCCGCAAGACGTACTGGCAGTCTTCAGGCGCCCTTCTTGGTCGATAGACGACGCCGACCCCAAGAAACAGCTCGTCTTGGCGCTCGACGGCATACAAGACCCCGGCAACCTCGGGACGATAATACGCCTTGCCGATTGGTTTGGCATCGAACATATCATCTGCAGCCCCGACACCGCCGATGTGTTTGGAAGCAAGGTTGTGCAGGCAACGATGGGAGCCTTGGCACACGTCAAGGTGCACTACACGAACCTGTGTGATTACTTACGTAAGCAAGCCGGGCAACAGATACCCATCTACGGCACCTTCTTGGACGGAGAAGACCTCTACGCAAAAGAGCTCTCCAAGACCGGCATAATAATCATGGGAAATGAGGGGAACGGCATAAGAAAGGAGACGGAGCAGGTGGTGACGGAAAAGCTATATATACCAAGCTACCCCAAAGCGAGAGAGACATCAGAGTCGCTTAACGTGGCAATCGCCACTGCTGTGGTATGTGCCGAGTTCCGTCGTAGAAGTAATACCCGTTAATAAGTAGACCCCAACCGGGGAGGAGACCCCCACCCTATCGGAAGCCTTCAGCCATTGCGGACCAAACACCTCGGAAGGCGGACAATCATCAGGAACAAGTATCAGCGCCCCATCGTAGAACTCCGTGGAGGCTATCTCCTTCTCCAACGGGAACACACCCACCAGGCAACCTGCATCATCCAACTCAACATAATGCAGATGATACCACCTTTGCCAATAGATGTAATGAGAAGCTATGCGGCGCATCAGAGGGGTTTGTCTTTAGGGGCAATCTTCTTGGGGTCGGCCTTTACTTCATGATGCCCGTAGTTGTATCGCATCAGGTTGAGGCTATCCACGTATATCTTGAAATAAGGGGCTACCCCGTCTTCGTTTTCCAGGCGGATGGAGCCAAACACGCTCTTGACCTGCTTGGTGGGCACCGTTTGGAGCACCGTTTCATAATAGCCATCGCTAAGAATCCTGTCGTTTACAACAATGGTGGTGTCGCCTTGGTCGGCACTAAGCTTAATCGTGGGGTGTTCTTTCATGTTTTTATTCAATCCCCACACGCGCAGCCCCAAGACAAACGTGCTGCCCGAAGGATAGTTCTTCTCCGGCTTGATATCAACGGTTACCCCATTAAACAAGGCATCGGGAGTGAGGGTTAGGTAGGTGCGACGTGGCCATATATCCACCGAGTCGCGTTTGGTTACGGGAGCAGCCGCTGCCGGCACATCGCCAAGGGCCTTCTGTCGTTCGTTTATTTCCGCCAACACCAAGTCGTAGACCTGCATGTAGACCTCCAGGTGGTGGCCATACCAAACGAGCGAGCTGTCGTAGTCGGCTTCCCGGATATTATGCTTGCGAAACACAGATTGGTAGAGGGCATCCTTTTCGGCATCGCTGCCATACTTCTTGCTGTTGATTATCATCGACTCTGCCAATTGCATATCAACCATGACGTCCTTCATTTTCTTTTCCGAGAGGACGCCTTCGGGGGTCTTACTGCAAGAGACAATAAAAGCCGCCGCGAGAAGCACGACACCATATATGCGCAATCTGCTTCGCATCTGTTACCGGTTATTTCCCTTTCGAGAGACTGTCTGACAATGTATGTCGATAGAATATCAACAGAAGGAACACGCCCACACAGATTGCCGAGTCAGCCAAATTGAATATAGGGCGGAAGAAAACAAACTCCTTACCACCCCAAATGGGTATCCATTCGGGCAAATCCGTTTGGATTAGCGGGAAGTAGAACATATCCACCACCTTTCCGTGCAGCCAAGTGGCATAGCCTCCGTCGGCGGGCATGAAAGTGGCAACCTGCCCGAAGCTATGGTCGAATATCACGCCGTAGAACACCGAGTCGATGATATTACCCGCCGCGCCCGCCAATATCAGCGCCACGCAGGCAATAAAGCCGAAGGGATAGTTCTCCTTCACCAGCCTGTATAGGAAATAGCTGATGAAACCAACCGCCACAATACGGAAGACGGACAAGAACAGCTTGCCCACCACTTCGATGCCGAAAGCCATCCCGGGGTTCTCGGTAAAGTAGAGATAGAACCACGGGGTTATCTCTATGCTTTCGTGGAGTTGCAGGTGCGTCTTAATCCAAATCTTAAGCGCTTGGTCAAGAATAAGGAGCAGCATTACGATTAATACCGCTCCCCAGCCTTTCGAGAACTTCATTTATTTCTTACCTCCTTGTTTTGCTTCAATACTCAATGTTGCATGAGGCACAGCACGAAGTCTTTCCTTCGGTATCAGCTTACCTGTCTCACGGCATACACCATATGTCTTGTTTTCGATACGAATCAAGGCAGCCTGAAGGTTCTGTATGAACTTCATTTGGCGCTGTGCCAAGCGACCGGCTTCTTCTTTCGACAGTGTGGAAGCACCTTCTTCCAAAACTTTGAACGTGGGAGATGTATCAGCTACATCATTACCATCGGCATTGGTTACACCCGAGCGCAACAAATCGTAATCCTTCTTGGCTCTCTCCAACTTCTCCATAATAATGGCACGAAACTCCTCAAGTTCCGCATCCGAGTATCTCGTCTTTTCAGCCATAGCCTTTAAATTTTTAGATTCTACTTCAATTTATATAAACAATCACGCTTTCTCGATACGTACCGATAAGTTGAAGTCCTCGAAATCGAAGACTGTAGCATCACTTATCTGCTCTGAGGTCTCGACCGATACAGCCAACACCTGATTAGCTATATATTCGTTGTATTCCTTAATCACGTCGTTCATTGCGTCGGTAGAGAGGACTGAGATACGAATCTTGTCGGTTATGTCGTAGCCACTGCTCTTACGCAGGTTCTGAACGCGGTTCACAAACTCGCGAGCCAGACCTTCCTTACGCAAATCGTCCGTCACGGTGATGTCGAGGGCAACGGTGAGTCGACCTTCGTTGGCAACCAACCACCCGGGGATATCCTCAGAGATGATTTCCACATCCGAGAGCTGGAGCGTTGCCTCCTGGCCTTCCACCCCGAGAGTGAACGAACCGCTTGTTTCGAAAGCAATAATATCGTCCTGACTCATGCTCTGAATAGCGGCAGCCAGACTCTTCATTATCTTGCCATAGCGCGGACCGAGCTTCTTGAAGTCGGGCTTGATGCGTTTCACAAGGATGCCGGCAGCGTTGTCAACAAACTTCAGCTCCTTCACGTTCACTTCGTTTAGGATTAGGTTCTTCACTGCTTCAATGCTCTCCTTCTGATGCTCATCAACCACGGGCACCATGATGGTCTGCAGCGGCTGACGCACTTTGATGTTCACCTTACGACGCAAGGCAAGCACCATGGAGGATACGTCTTGCGCCATCTTCATGCGCTCTTCCAAGTCTTTGTCGATAGCTGCCTCGTCGCATTTGGGGAAGTCCGACAAGTGAACCGACTCCACCTTCTCGCGCCCGGTCACGGCAATCAAGTCGCAGAACAGCTGGTCGGCATAGAAGGGAGCAATGGGCGCCATCAGCTTGGCTATTGTCTCCAAGCAGGTATAGAGGGTCTGATAAGCCGAGAGCTTGTCGGTTGTCATGCCTCCACCCCAGAAACGGCGGCGGTTCAAGCGCACATACCAGTTACTGAGGTTGTCGCCAACAAACTCCGAGATGGCACGCCCGGCGCGGGTGGGCTCGTAGCTGTCGAAATAGCCGTCCACATCCTTCACCAAGGTATTCAAGAGTGAAAGAATCCAGCGGTCGATTTCCGGACGTTCGTTCATTGGCACATCCTTCTGCGAATAGTCGAAGCCATCAACGTTGGCATACAGGACAAAGAATGAATATGTATTGTAGAGTGTGCCGAAGAACTTACGACGCACTTCGTCCATACCGTCTATATCAAACTTGATATTATCCCAAGGCGAGGCATTGGTTATCATGTACCAACGCAGAGGGTCGGAGCCATACTCCTCAATCGTGGAGAAGGGGTCAACGGCATTGCCCAGGCGCTTCGACATCTTGTTGCCGTTCTTGTCCAACACCAGTCCGTTCGACACAACGGCTTTGTAAGCCACGCTGTCGAACACCATCGTTGCAATGGCATGCAGGGTGAAGAACCAGCCACGCGTCTGGTCCACTCCCTCGGCAATGAAGTCTGCCGGATAAGCCGTGCGGTTGTCCAACAATTCTTTGTTCTCGAACGGATAGTGGATTTGTGCATACGGCATCGAACCCGAGTCGAACCAAACGTCAATCAAATCTGCCTCACGCTTCATTGGCTTGCCGCTTGAGGATACTAATATCACATCGTCGACATACGGACGGTGAAGGTCAATCTTCTCGTAGTTCTCCTTATCGTAGTTGCCCGGCACAAAGCCTTTGTCTTTATACGGGTTCGATTGCATGAAGCCCTTCTCTACGGACTTCTCTATCTCGTTGTATAGCTCTTCCACCGAGCCGATGCAGATTTCTTCTGCTCCGTCTTCAGTGCGCCAGATAGGCAGCGGGGTTCCCCAGTAGCGGCTACGGCTGAGGTTCCAGTCCTGCAGGTTCTCCAGCCATTTACCAAAGCGGCCCGTGCCGGTGCTCTGAGGCTTCCAGTTGATGGTATTGTTGAGCTCTATCATGCGGTCGCGACAAGCAGTGGTGCGGATAAACCAGCTATCCAACGGATAGTAGAGCACGGGCTTGTCGGTACGCCAGCAATGCGGATAGTTGTGTACATGCTTTTCGATGCGGAACACACGGTTCGCTGCCTTCAGCATCATACACATCTCGATATCCAATGTCTCGTCTTTGTCGGTCTTCGTGGGGTCGTAGGCATTCTTTACAAACTTACCCTGATAGGGAGCATATGCGGCACTGTCCATATTCTTTGCCACAAACGCCGGGTCTAAGTCGTCAAGGAGATAGAACTTACCCGTCATATCCACCATCGGGCGGTTGTTGCCATCCTTGTCAAGCATCATCAACGGGGGCACACCGGCAGCTTTTGCCACGCGGTCGTCGTCGGCACCAAAGGTCGGTGCAATATGCACGATACCTGTACCGTCTTCCACCGTTACATAATCGCCCAAAATCACACGGAAGGCACCCTCGCCCGGGTTTACCCACGGGATGAGTTGCTCGTAGCGCATGCCCTCCAGCTCCGGACCTTTCCATTCTCCCACAACCTTGAAGGGTATAAGCTTGTCGCCTGCCTTATAGTCCGACAGCTGAAGGTCGGCAGCCTTCGGGCTGAAGTATACATTCACAAGGTCTTTTGCCAAGACAGCCGTCATCGGCATGCCGGTATAGGGATTGTAGGTCTGAACAGCCACATAGGTGATATTCGGGCCAACGCAAAGAGCCGTGTTTGAAGGCAATGTCCATGGAGTGGTTGTCCATGCAAGGAAGAACGGCTCACCAAACTCAGCCATCTCCTTCTTGGGGTCGAGGATGCGGAACTGCGCCGTGCAAGTGGTATCCTTCACATCACGATAGCAACCCGGCTGGTTAAGCTCGTGCGAGCTAAGACCCGTCCCCGCTGCCGGCGAATAGGGCTGAATGGTATAGCCCTTATAGAGCAAACCTTTCTTATAAAGTTCCTTCAAGAGATACCAGAGGGTCTCGATATAACGGTTGTCGTAGGTGATATACGGATTCTCCATGTCCACCCAATAACCCATCTTGCTGGTGAGGTCTTCCCACTCCTTGGTAAACTTCATCACATCGCGACGGCAGGCAGAGTTGTAGTCCGCAACGGAGATTTTCTTGCCAATGTCTTCCTTGGTTATCCCGAGCGACTTCTCCACGCCCAGCTCCACCGGCAGTCCGTGAGTGTCCCACCCCGCCTTGCGGTTCACGAGGTATCCCTTCA
Organism: Anaerobutyricum sp.; assembly: GCA_963629885.1. Taxonomy (GTDB): domain Bacteria; phylum Bacteroidota; class Bacteroidia; order Bacteroidales; family Tannerellaceae; genus Parabacteroides. The sequence goes on along the minus strand of CAVGKO010000038.1, from coordinate 1,036 downwards.
TGGTTTTGTAGCGGCAGAATATATCCTTTATCGAGCGGGCAATCACGTGGTGAATTCCCGGCATGCCGTTTGCCGAAGGCGGACCTTCGTAGAAAACAAATGAGGGATGCCCTTCACGGATTTCCAAACTCTTATGGAAGATATTGCCATCTCGCCACTTCTTCAACACATCTTTATTCACCTTCGAGAGGTCGAGCTTAGAGTATTCGGTAAATTTCTTACTCATATCGCGGTGTTTTTTTAACTATCTTTTTTAAAATGTCGCAAAGTTAGCGCAATAATTCCAATGAAGCAAAATTGCTGCACTCCGTGGTCCATGCAGATTGCATGAGCCGCGGATACAGCGTTTCTTGGTCCATGCAAACTGCACGAACAGCGGAAACAGCGTTTCTTGCTTCATGCAGATTGCACGAGGCCCTTGATGCGTGTTTCTTGCTCCATGCAAACTGCACGGGCCGCAGAAACAGCGTTTCTTGGTCCATGCAAACTGCACGAGCCGCGGAAACAGCGTTTCTTGCTCCATGCAGATTGCACGAGGCCCTTGATGCGTGTTTCTTGCTCCATGCAAACTGCATGAGCCGCAGATACAGCGTTTCTTGCTTCATGCAGATTGCACGAGCGGCGGAAACAGCGTTTCTAGCTCCATGCAGACTACATGAAGGCTTCGATTCGTGATTCTTGGTCCATGCAAGTTGCATGAGAGGCAGAAACCATGTTTCTTGTTCCATGCAATCTGCAGGAAGGTTTTGATTCGTGATTCTTGCTTCATGCAGACTGCACGAGCCAAGAAACCGCAACAGTTACCTACAAACGCCGCCTTCCCTCCCATGTCATTCCGGGCAACGACCCGGAATCTCATCCTAAACTTTGTGAGCATTCTTTGGATGTTGGAGACGTGCGGGCAATGAGGCGCGCCATACTTTGTCATCCTTAGCGGCAGTAACCCTTGGATAGTATGAGATTCCGAATCAAGTTCGGAATGACAGTTGCGAAGGGGCGGTTATAAAGCGGGAGGGTATGTTCCTCCTCACATTTT
>CAVGKO010000037.1:1948-11094 GCA_963629885.1 Anaerobutyricum sp. | reverse complement strand
TCACAACATTGCTACCCGATGGCACTGCAGCTGATTTGAGCCTGTCGACCGTGAAGATTGTGCTGAAGGCATCCCCCGTTTCCGTCAGGCAGAACCGGCCGAACTCCGTCTCAGCCTGCCGCCCAAGGTTGTTGCGGTCAACGAGAAAAAGCACACGGCGCATAGGAGTGTAGCTCAGCATACGATAGGCTGTAAGACATGCTGTATATGTTTTTCCCGCACCTGTTGCCAACACCATAAGTGCACGGGTTTGCCCCGTACGGAAACTTTTCTCCAACTCGGTTACGGCTTCATATTGGCATGCGCGAAGTCCCTTTCTATTCAAAGAGGGAAGTCCGGCGAAAGGGTCGTCGATGCCGAACATCCGCGCCAAATCCTTAGGTGTATGAATACAGTTTACTTCTTCCCACTCGGCAGTGCTCGTGCGGTAATCCAGAAAATGGATAATCTTACCATTCGACTTATAAAGAAACGGCAGCGGTTTTTGCCATGACGCTGAGAAAGCCGGACCTTTCTCGGCATAGGTGGTCACCTGCTCGCTCACATCGTCAGAGGTTATATCTATGTCTTCCTTCTTGGCTTCAAGTACGCCGACAGCCTTGCCGCACAGCAGCATGGTGTAGTCCATCCGGAGATTGCCATTGGTAGGCATCTCCCTTATGGCTACGGCACTCATGGTGGGCTCGTATTCATCACGGTCAACAACTTGCCACCCGGCATCGTTAAACCATTGGTCTATCTTAACCCTCGCTTTTTCTTCCGGTGTCATATTTATGGGTCTATCGTAATGGGGTATATATTTTGATAGAGCGAAAGTATACATAAATTCTCAAAACCGCATAAGGATACCGGGGTCAATATCCCAATGGGTAAACGACATGATGTATGGTCATTTACCCAAATAGAATGAGTGCCCAGTCGGGGATTCTACCGGGCGAGGAGGTAGGACTTGAAGGCAGTGAAGTCGCTTTGCATGGCGACGCTTTGCTTCTTTCCTTGCATGAAGGCTTGCAGCTTTGAGGGGATTGGCGTACTGATGCCGAGAATGCGGTCCACCGTGTCTTTGAACTTTGCCGGATGGGCTGTCTCGAGGAAAAGTCCCGTCTCGTTGGCACCGAGAGAGCTCTTCATCAGAGCCTCAAATCCACAAGCTCCGTGCGGGTCGAGAAGATATCCGTCACGCTCGTAGACAGTACGGATGGCTTGCTCAATCTCCTCGTCCGTGAAACGATATCCGCTTATGGTGCGGCTTATCTCCCCGTGATTGCCTGCAAAGAGGTCCATGATGCGGGCAAAGTTACTCGGGTCGCCCACATCCATGGCGTTGGCGATGGTAGCCACAGAAGGACGCGGAGTGTAGATGCCAGTCTTGAGGTAGTCGAGAAACACATCGTTGCGGTTGTTGGCAGCAATGAAATGTTTCACCGGCAGCCCCATCTTCCAGGCAAAGAGTCCGGCTGTGATGTTGCCGAAGTTTCCGCTGGGCACGGAGATTGTCAGGTTCCCGGCCTTGCCCATGCGGTCGAGCTGAGCGTAGGCATTGAAATAGTAGAACGACTGCGGAAGGAAACGTGCCACATTGATGGAGTTGGCAGAGGTGAGCTTCATGTGGCGGTTGAGCTCCTCGTCCATAAACGCCGCCTTCACCAGAGCCTGGCAGTTGTCGAAGGTGCCGTCCACCTCCAGCGCAGTGATGTTTTGTCCCAAGGTAGTAAACTGACACTCTTGTATGGGGCTCACTTTTCCTTTGGGGTAGAGCACGTAGACATGTATGCCCTCAACGCCCAAGAACCCGTTTGCCACAGCACTGCCGGTATCGCCCGAGGTAGCCACCAAGACGTTGACCTCCTTCAGCCCTTCCTTCCGTATGAAATAGCCCAGCATACGCGCCATAAAGCGGCCGCCCACATCCTTGAAGGCAAGCGTGGGGCCATGAAACAGCTCGAGGCTGTACACATTCTTGTGCACGGGGACCACCGGGGTGTCGAACGCCAGGGTGTCTCTCACAATCCCCTCCAACGTCTCCATCTCAATGTCTTCGCCAAAGAATGCCTGAGCTACGGTGCAGGCTATCTCGTGGAAAGATTGGTTTTTCATCTCAAGAATTGTCCGATTGTCCAAATGGGGGATTCTCTCGGGCATATACAATCCCTTGTCTCCTGCGAGACCTTTCACAACGGCTTCCTCGAGGGTTGCCGAGGGGGCTTGTCGGTTCGTGCTGTAGTATCTCATAGCAATGTTCTTATGAATTCGTCTTTTTCAAGTATGCCGTATTTCCCGGAGATGACGCTGAACTCGTCGAAACAAGTCACTGCGTCGGGCTCTTGCCCCGGCTTATAGATAAGGAAAGGCACGGGTGCGGCTGTATGTGTGCGCACGGCGCAAGGGGTAGGGTGGTCGGGGAGGACAGCAATGGCAACGGGCTCGTTCCACTTCTGCAGCTCCTCATAGATGATGCGGATGGCGCGTTTGTCGAGGTTCTCGATGGTCTTCACCTTCAGAGCCACATCGCCCTCATGCCCCGCTTCGTCGCTTGCCTCCACGTGGAGATAAACAAAATCGTTTGTCTTGAGTGCCTCGATGGCTGCCCGGGCTTTCCCTTCGTAGTTGGTGTCATACAATCCCGTGGCACCTTCCACCGTGATGACCTCCAGTCCGGCATATACTCCTATGCCGCGTATGAGGTCCACCGCCGAGATGACGGCGCCTTTCCTTATGCCATACATCTCATGCATGGTCCGCATGGCGGGGCGATAGCCCGGCGACCATGGCCAGATGCTATTGGCAGGGTCTTTCCCTTCAGCCTTGCGATGGAGGTTCACCGGATGGTCCTTGAGTATCTCCTGCGACCTAAGGATAAGGTTGTTCAATATATCGGCAGTCTCCTTTGCTTCTTCCGTTTCGGGCTTAATCATCAGCGGACGGAAGGGGTGGAGGGGCACATCATGCGGCGGAGTACAGCTTATCCTCTTGTCGCCACCCTTTAGAACCAACAGATGGCGATACGACACACCGGTATGGAATCTCACCCTCTCGGAGCCCAACTTCTCGTTGAGATATCTTATAAGCTCGTCGGATTCTTCGGTGGAGATATGTCCGGCGGAATGGTTCTTAAGGATATCGCCTTCCACGCATATGAGGTTGCAACGCATCGCCATCTCATCTTTCTCAAGACTAACGCCCATGCTTGCCGCCTCCAATACGCCGCGGCCTTCGTATACCTTAGGCAGGTCGTAACCCAACACCGCCATGTTTGCCACTTCGCTACCGGGGTGAAACCCTTCGGCAACAGTCTTCATCCGCCCGGTTACTCCCCGTGCGGCCAGCATGTCCATATAGGGTGTGCGGGCATACTGAAGCGGAGTCTTGCCGCCCAACGACGCGATAGGCTCGTCGGCCATCCCGTCACCCAAGATGACAATGGTTTTCATCTTCTTTGCTCCTTATCGGATATTGGCTATGGAAATGATATCGGCAAAGACACCTGCCGCCGTCACATCTGCTCCGGCGCCATAGCCTTTTATTATCATGGGATACTCGTGGTATCTCTCTGTAGAAATCATGATGATGTTGTTGCTGCCCTCAAGCTCGTAGAACGGGTGATGGCTGTCAACCTCCCTCAGACCTATCTCGCATGCGCCGTTTTCCATCTTGGCAACAAAGCGGAACCGTTTCCCTTCAGCCTCCAGCTGCTGACGTTTGCTCTCGAACCCCGCATCCAAATCCCCGATGTTTTTCCAGAAGTCCTCAAGCGAGCCTTCGAAATACTTGTCCGGCACAAACAGATTGCGCTTTACATCTTCCTGCTCCACCTTATAGCCGGCTTCGCGCGCCAAGATGACCAGCTTGCGCAACACATCCTTGCCGCTAAGGTCGATGCGCGGGTCGGGCTCAGAGTAGCCCTCGTCCTTTGCCATCCGGATTGCCTTGCTGAAGGGGATATCCGCACTCAAGGTATTGAAGATATAGTTCAGCGTACCCGAAAGCACAGCCTCGAGCTTTAGGATATGGTCGCCACTGTTTATAAGGTCGTTCATCGTATTGATGATTGGTAGACCTGCACCCACATTCGTTTCAAACAAGAATTTGATGCCACGATGACGGGCTGTATCTTTCAGCTTGATATAGTTGCTGTAGGACGACGAGGCTGCAATCTTGTTGGCTGCAACCACCGAGACGTTGTTCGACAGCAAAGTCTCATACAATCCGGCTATCGCAGTGTCTGCCGTGCAGTCCACGAACACGGAGTTGAATATGTTCATCTTCAGAATCTCCTCCTTCAGGTGCTCGGGCGAACTCTCTTCGCCGTTGTGCTTAAGCTCTTCCACGCAGTTCTCAAGGTTCAGTCCCTCGCGAAGAAACAAGGCACGCTTGCTGTTGGCTATGCCCACTACATTCAGCTTAAGTCCGTTTTGCTCCATCAACTTGGGCTGCTGTATGCGGATTTGCTCCAGGAGATTGCCGCCCACCGTCCCAACACCTGCTATAAAAAGATTCAACACCTTGTATTGCGAAAGAAAGAAGGAGTCGTGGATTGAGTTCAACGCCTTGCGCAGATATTTGAGCTTGATGACGAACGATATGTTTGTCTCCGACGCCCCCTGGGCACAAGCAATCACACTGATACCCGCGCTACCCAACGTGCCGAACAGTTTGCCTGCAATGCCGGGCGTACGTTTCATGTTCTCTCCAACGATGGCAACGGTAGCCAGGTCCTTCTCGGCAACCGTGTCGTTCATGTCTCCCTGAGCGCGTTCGAGGGCGAACTCCTCGTTGAGCACCGACACAGCCAAATCGGCATCCGCATTACGGACGGCAAATGTGGTATTGTTTTCCGAACTTGCCTGCGACACCATAAACACACTGATGCCGTTCTTAGCAAGCGTCTTGAAGATTCGGTAGTTGACACCGATTACACCAACCATACCCAAGCCCTGCACCGTGATGAGGCAGGTGTCGTTGATGGAAGAGATACCCTTGATGATGGCCTTCCCCTCGTCCTTCATCTTCTCCTTGGAGATAAACGTGCCCGGCGCCTCCGGATTGAACGTATTGAGGATGCGGATAGGGATATTCTTATGGTAAACCGGATAAATCGTCGGCGGGTAAATAACCTTGGCGCCGAAGTTACACAGCTCCATGGCCTCGGTGAATGTCAGCCTGTCGATAACATAAGCCGAACTGATTACACGTGGGTCGGCAGTCATAAAGCCGTCCACGTCTGTCCATATCTCAAGGATGGAAGCCCCGAGGGCTGCCGCCAAGATGGATGCGGTGTAGTCGGAACCGCCGCGCCCGAGGTTCGTCACCTCACCGTTCTCAGTGTTCGACGAGATGAATCCCGGCACAAGCGCCACCTTAGGCAGCGGACTGAACGTCTCCTTGATAAGCCTATTGGTCGTCTCGAAGTCCACTATATGTTTGTTGAACTGCTTTATCGTCTTGATGAATTTCCGGGAATCAAACAGCTGGGCCCCATCTATCACGTTCGACACAATAAGCGATGATATGCGCTCGCCATAACTTACTATCGTGTCGGATGTCTTGGCCGATATATCGTTGATGAGATATACACCCTTGAAGATGTTCCCAAGTTCGTCCAAAAGACTCATCACCCGCTTCTGCACCTCAATGCGGCGCATCTCATCCGGAATGACTCCCTGTATCACATCCAAGTGACGTGTTATGATTTCGGAAAATTCTCTCTCGTATCCCACATCCCCTTTGGCTGCCATGGCCGAGGTGGTCAACAGTTTGTCGGTAATGCCACCCAGTGCGGATACAACTACGATTACGGGCTCGTCTATAGCCTCTACAATTTTTTTGACACTCAGAATACTATTCACGGAACCTACGGATGTTCCGCCGAATTTCAATACTTTCATTCTCTTTTCTGTTGATTTTGAAGCGGGCAATATTACGCATTATTTTTCAAACGCAAGCACTTTTCAATAAGACTTTCTCAAGAATCCATACCCTTGCCTAAGGAGCATCAATCCCGTTTCAAGTGTAATCCCTATCTTTGCCGGACGGATAAGTAAACAAACTGATATGAGACCCAAACGTATCATTGAGATATGCGCCAACTCGGCACAGAGCTGCGTAGAGGCAGAAGCCGGGGGTGCCCAAAGAGTGGAGCTTTGCGCCGGCATACCCGAAGGGGGAACAACTCCCAGCTATGGCGAAATCAAGACGGCACAAGCACTTACTTCCCACATCGACATAAATGTGATTATCCGTCCGCGTGGCGGGGACTTCCTTTATACGCCGGCAGAGATAGAGAGTATGCTGCAGGATATCGAGCTGTGCCGAGAGCTGAAGGTGCATGGCGTTGTCTTTGGTTGCCTCACGAAAGAAGGCGACGTGGATGTGGAGCTTATGCGGCGGCTCATTGATGCTGCCCGGCCATTGTCGGTAACCTGCCACCGTGCCTTCGACGTGTGTCGCGACCCGTTCGTGGCTTTGGAGCAACTGATTGACTTGGGTTGCGACAGAATCCTTACCTCGGGACAACAGTCGGATGCAGTGAAAGGCATTCCATTGATTGCCGAACTGGTAAAACGCGCTGCCGGACGCATTATCATAATGCCCGGTTGCGGTGTGCGCGAGGACAACATCGCGAAGATAGAGACTGAGACGGGCGCCAAGGAATTTCACACCTCCGCCCGCCGTATAATATATAGTAGGATGGAATATCGCAACGAGAATGTCCCCATGGGTAGCAACATCGTCTCCTCAGAGTTCGAAACGGTGGAGACCGACCGCAGGAAAGTATCCGCCTATCTCTAAAAAACCAATCAAAAGAATGAAATTCGAATTGTCATCACCCTTCAGCCCAACGGGAGACCAACCGGAAGCAATAGAAGCTCTATCGAATGGTATCCGACAGGGTTTGCCCTATCAGACGCTGCTTGGTGTGACCGGCTCAGGGAAGACTTTTACCATTGCCAACGTTATCCAAGAGATACAAAAGCCCACCTTGATACTTAGCCACAACAAGACACTTGCCGCGCAGCTATACAGCGAATTCAAGGCTTTCTTTCCCAACAATGCCGTTGAATATTTCGTTTCCTACTACGATTATTATCAACCCGAAGCCTATCTGCCCTCAACGGACACATACATCGAGAAGGATTTGCAGATAAACGAAGAGATAGACAAACTGCGTCTTCGTACCACAGCCTCCCTCTTGTCGGGACGGAAAGATGTTATCGTGGTGTCTTCTGTCTCGTGCCTATACGGCATGGCAGACCCAAGAGCCTTTGCCCAAAAAGTGACTCACCTGGAACGGGGAATGCAGATAGACCGCGACCAAATGTTGCGCCGGTTTGTTGACGCCTTATATGTGAACAACAAACTGGAGTTCAACAGAGGGTGCTTTCGTGTGAATGGTGATACGGTGGATATCTTCCCGGCTATCGAAACGTTCGATGGCGTGGCTTACCGCATAGAGTTTTGGGGAGACGAAATAGACAGACTGTCGTCGTTCGACCCCAAGACCGGCATGGAGATTGACGAACAAGACGAACTGAATATCTATCCCACCAATCTGTTTGTAACCACGCAGGACCGCATCAACACGGTTATCGGGCAGATAGATGTGGACCTCGGTCTGCAAATGGAGCACCTGAGAGAAATTGGCAAACCTTACGAAGCAAAGCGCCTTGGCGAACGGGTTACGTTCGACCTGGAGATGATACGCGAACTGGGGCATTGCTCCGGCATAGAAAACTATTCGCGTTACTTCGATGGACGGGAAGCCGGAGAACGCCCATTTTGTCTGCTCGACTATTTCCCGAAAGATTTCTTGCTCGTGGTTGACGAGAGCCATGTAACAATCCCGCAGATACGCGCCATGTACGGCGGCGATTTCTCAAGGAAAAAGACACTGATAGATTATGGCTTCCGCCTGCCGGCAGCAATGGATAACCGGCCCTTGACGTTCGATGAGTTTGAAAAACTTACTCCTTTGGCAATCTACGTGAGTGCCACACCGGCCGACTATGAGTTGGAGAAAAGCGACGGCGTAGTGGTTGAACAGGTGATTCGTCCTACCGGATTGCTCGACCCCGTCATTGAGGTGCGCCCAACATTCAACCAAGTGGACGACCTTATGGAAGAGATTGCACAAAGAACAGCCGTCGACGAGCGAGTGCTGGTTACAACCCTTACCAAACGTATGGCAGAAGAACTGACACTCTATCTGACCAAAATGGGGGTACGTTGCAACTATATCCATAGTGATGTGGAAACCCTGGAACGCGTACAGATTATGGATGACCTCAGGAAAGGATTGTTCGACGTGCTGATTGGAGTAAACCTGCTTCGCGAGGGTTTGGACCTCCCGGAAGTGTCGCTGGTGGCTATCCTTGATGCCGACAAAGAGGGTTTCTTGCGTTCGCATCGGGCACTGACGCAGACAGCAGGACGCGCCGCCCGCAATGTCAACGGGAAAGTAATCTTCTATGCGGATAAAATCACTGACAGCATGCAACGAACCATCGACGAGACCCTCCGCCGCCGCGAAAAGCAACTTGCCTACAACAAAAAACACGGCATTACCCCAAAGCAAGTGGTCAAAACCGGCATCTCGCTCCTCGGAGAGAAACCCCAAACTCAAACTGCTGAACGCATAGAGTCAAAGCCGAGCCCAACAGTCGGCCCCATAATGAAGGACATGACTCGTCAGCAACTCGAAAAGGTTGTAGAACAAACAAGAAGACAAATGACAGCCGCCGCCAAGAAACTCGATTTCATTGGTGCCGCCCAGTTCCGAGACGAACTGCTAAAACTAGAAGAACTCCTAAAAACCGAAATGGAGTAATCATGAAATTGTTTTAGTTGACAACATTGTTTTCCTCAATAGAACACCCAATTTGGCAATTTCGAGCGATGATGTCGAGTAATTGGGCGGAAAGTAAGTCCCGGCTCAGCAGTATTGTGGAATGGTGACTTTGGGTGTCGGCGTGGGAATGCGATACCAGAGAGGAAGTTTTTGCTTTTCCTTTGGGCGGAGCGCGGGCGATGGCAGATGATTTGTAAAATTCCCTTAACGGGAAAATGCTAGAAAGTTTTGTTTGTTAAAGACCCTAAACGAGAAAACTCAAAAAAGACTTTTTTGAATCTCCCCGGCGGCGGGAAAACGC
>CAVGKO010000037.1:0-1938 GCA_963629885.1 Anaerobutyricum sp. | reverse complement strand
CTTAACAGAAAAACGCTAGAAAAGTTTTTTTTGCAAAATTCCCTTAACAGAAAAACGCAAAAAAGACATTTTAGACAAATTCCCGACGCGGGGAAACAAAAAGCCCCGGAATTTGCTTCTCGAGGCCCGACAAATTACACCTAAATGACGTGTTACTCGAACATTGGACAGCCGTCAGCGTCGGTGACCTGTTTTTCTCAATGGAACACCCAAATTAACAGCCACATGTGCCTTACAGGTATGTGGAGGGGGAGGCGTTTTTTGAAAATTCTTCAAATCATGTGGAAAATAGAAAAAGTCTTTATCTTTGTAAAACATTACTCACAAAAAGAAGCACCCATAAGGTGTGTTTTCGGTAAGAGGGTGTAACTTTAATAAAAAGAGCGTTTATCTAACGCTTGTCTTTGACTAGTCGAAACTTAGCAACTATCGAAAATCGTCATAGACAAGACAACGATGAATGCTCACGGTAGGTATATTATACCCTGCTGTGAGTTGTCGTACATGTATCTCCAAAAGCGGAGTGTATTTGCGGCTGCCCACGTATGGGATGGATATATGCCATGCGTGGGCTTTCTGCGTTGTCCGTCTCGACGATTTGGGCAAAGCTAAGGCCTCGACTAGTGGGATGGGCAAAGAGCGAATCCCACGCTTTTTTATTGAGGTTGAACTAAAGCGTGATAACAACCATCCGATATCATGGGATTCTATCGGAACAAAGGATAGAATCTTAGTGTACAAAATAACCTGGGACAAAGAGACTGGCGGAGTGCTGTTGCACTCACGCATTGTGGAGGGTACGCTTGGTATCTCTCCACGACCTGTGTTCTGGGAGGAACTTGACCTGCTAGAACTGGACAAACTCGGGTGGAAATATCCACATGCCGAGGAGCCAATCATGTGGGCCGTGAACAAGCAATATTGGTATCGAGGGGTGCATCTCTTCGACGCCAAAGGGGCTGATATCTATACGAAGCCGACATTGGAAATGCAACTAGGTGTTGTGCCGATGCAATTGGTGTCGGTGGATGTCAAAACTATGCTCAAACGCACATCTGACCTAATGTTCGTGTTGGAGAATGAAGCCATTGAGTTCATTCACGATATCTATCTTACATATGCCAAAGTAAATAAGACCTACGCCAAAGCCGAGGCTAACAAACTCGATTTTGAGGCTATGGCGGAGCGTGTGGAGAAGAAAAGTAAGCAAAAGATGGCAGTGGTGAAGCAGGATTGCGACTCCTTCGACATTATGCCGTTGTCCGCTGCCGAGAAGGAAGGGAAGCGCGTGTTGCTCTCTACGAAGATAGACCGTTTCATTGCCAGTTTCTCTGGCGGCAAGGACAGTCAGGTGGTTCTCGACCTTTGCACGCGGGCCATTCCGCCAACCGATTTTGAAGTGATATACAGTGATACCGGCTATGAGTTGCCGCCGTCGCTTACGCTATATAAGGAGGTGGAGAAACACTACAAGGCGAAATTTCCTACACTTCGCTTTCTTATGGCCCGCAACCATGAGTCGGTTCTCAACTATTGGGACAAGATTGGCACGCCAAGTGACAACCACCGTTGGTGTTGCTCGGTTATGAAAACAGTTCCGTTGTATAGGATGCTGATGTCAGGTACTGATAAGCGCCAGAAATTTTTAGCTTTCGAAGGAGTACGAGCAGAAGAGTCTGTAACCCGAAGCGAGTATAATAGAATAGGTAAGGGTGTTAAACATAAGTTTGTTATAAACGCCCGGCCTATTTTGAATTGGAACACAACAGAGGTATTCCTCTATCTGTTCGGACATAGCCTGCATATAAATCCAGCCTATAGAACAGGGAAACCAAGAGTAGGATGCATCCTTTGTCCATTCGGGTCTCCTTGGGATGATATGGTGGTAAATAATTGCTATTCAGAAAGTCTAAAACCTTTCTTGAAAAGGATAGAAAC
>CAVGKO010000036.1:0-11244 GCA_963629885.1 Anaerobutyricum sp. | reverse complement strand
GAAAAAAAGGCATCGGCTCACTCTTTTTAGCCCAAAAACGAAATCAGCACACCGGCGGCAACGGCAGAGCCAATCACACCGGATATATTGCTTGCCATACAATATTGCAGCACGTGATTCTTCTGGTCGTATTTCAGAGCAATCTCGTTTGCCACACGCGATGCCATAGGCACGGCACTCAGTCCGGTGGCTCCGATTAGCGGATTGATTTTCTTCTTTGTAAACAAGTTGACAACTTTCACAAAGAGGATACCACCGGCAATCGACAGAGCAAATGCCAAGAAGCCACCAATCACGATACCAATGGTCGTCATGTTCAGAAAAGCATCGGCTGTCATGGTTGCCCCCACTGATAAGCCAAGGAAGATTGTTGCCGCATTCATGATACTGTTTGACGCAGCATCAAACAAACGGGAAGTGTTGGTTCCGATTTCTTTCACGAGGTTACCAAACATCAGCATACCAATCAGCGGCACGGCGCTCGGCACAAACAGTGCAACAACCGTGGTCACCACAATCGGGAAAACAATCTTCAGTACGCGCAGATTCTTAATCTCCAACGTAGAGGGATATTTCTTTTCCTGCTCTTTCATATTGATGCTAAGCTCCTTCTTTGTGCAGAGGAGATTCACTACCAATGGGATGATAATCGGCACCAATGCCATGTAGGAATAGGCGGCAATGGCAATCGGGCCCAGCAGATGCGGCGCCAGCTTAATGGTAGTAAAGATAGCCGTAGGGCCATCGGCTCCACCGATAATACCAAGCGAGGCAGCTTCCTTCGGCGTGAAACCCATCAGGATGGATACCAACAAGACAACGAATATACCCAACTGCGCCGCTGCACCGAAAATGGACAGACGAAGGTTGCGGAGCATAGGTCCGAAATCCGTCAACGCTCCCACACCCATGAAAATGATTGGAGGAAGGAATCCTGTCTTTATCAGCATATAGTAGATGAAGTTCATAATTCCCAACTCATGTGCAATATCATGCAGAGGCATCTCCCAAATGTTCTTCATGACACCGCCCACATTAACCATACCATTCTCGTCGGCTTGAATCACTCCCATTTCGCCGCCGGGGAAGTTGGCAAGCAACACCCCGAATGCTATAGGCACAAGCAACAATGGTTCGTATTGTTTTTTGATACCCAAGTAGAGCAGCGTAAATGCGATGACGTACATGATTAGGAACTGCGGTTCGGCAACGATGTTGCTGAACGCCGTCATCTCATACAGATTGTGGAATATCTCTTTCATCACCCAATTGTCATTAATATGTCATCTTCAGAAACGGCATCTCCCGAGCCAAAGCAAATAGCAGTAATTGTTCCGCTGAACTCTGAGCGCACGGCATTGTAGGTCTTCATTGCTTCCACATAGCAAAGCACGTCGCCCACCTTCACTGTGTCGCCTACCTTAAGCGGGGTCTCGGAGGTATCTTTCACCAAGAAGAACCGTCCTTCCAAGGGAGACAACACCTCATTGCCACCCGCAGGAGCAGCAGGAGCAGCACTCGGAGCTGCGGGAGCAGCCGTTGGTGCGGCAGCGGATGCCGTGGCTGCAGAATCGCCAAAGGCAACTGTCACGTGATATTTCTGCCCGTCAACGTCCACCGTCATTGTCTGCGGAGTGGTAGGAAGAGCTGTAGCCGGGGTAGCCGGATTCTTGCTCTCCTCCATAGCCTTCTTCTTACGGGCAACGTCAGCCAAGAACTCAACTTTGGCCTTACCTGAGCGGTATGCCTCATACTGTGCCGGGTGCATGGCGTATTCAAACAACTCCTCGTCGTCTTCGCCCATCTCCCAATGTTTCTCGTTCATCATCTTGCGGTATTTGTCGAGAACATCGGGATAGTTGTCTTGCGGGTCACCGGTAAAGAACTCACGTCCTTCGGCATGAGCTTTCTCTATAATCTCGGGAGCAAGCCCGCCGGGCAGTCTGCCGGCTTTACCGAGAATCATATCCCATATATCGTCGGCAATCATGCTCCAACGCTCCTTGCCCTTCTCCATCTGCATCACATTCATCAGCGCCAGGTTCTTCACGTATTGGCTGAAGGGTGTTACCAATGGAGGATAGCCCACGCGGGGCCAAACGTATGCCACTTCGTCGAACAACTTAACGAGCAATTGGTCTTGCGACATAAGCGGCTTGTTGTTCTTGATATTGCTTTTGTTGATTGACTCGAGGTTCTTATCCAGGTCTGCCATCAAGCTACCCATCATACCGCCCGGAAGGCCCGGCCCAATCAAGAGGGAGTTCATCAAGCGGTTTCTCGGACTGATATACAAGCCCAGGAAGTCGTCCATAAACTCTTGAATCATGCTACGCACCTTCATATAGGCTTCCATATTGATTTCCGGCACGATGTAGCCGGCATCCTTCAGCATTGCCTGTACAGTCAAGAGGTCGGCATGCCCCGTACCCCACGAGAGCGGCTCCATGCCGACGTCGATATAGTCGCAACCGGCAGCGCAGACCTCCAGGATGGAAGCCACATTGAAGCCGGGACCGGCATGGCTGTGATACTGAATAGGTATTTCGGGGTGTTCGGCTTTGATATTGGCAACAATCTGTCCCAATGAATGCGGGCGACCAATACCTGCCATATCTTTGATACAAATCTCATCTGCCCCAAGGCTTATAAGCTCGCGAGCCATCTTGGTGTAGTAGTCCACCGTATGAATCGGAGAATGGGTGATGCAGAGCGAGCACTGCGATATCATCCCTGCCTCTTTGGCGTATTGGATGGAAGGAGCGATGTTGCGCACATCGTTGAGTCCGCAGAATGTACGGGCAATATCCGTTCCTTGGGCCTTCTTCACCTGATAGAACAAGCGACGCACATCGGCGGGGACAGGGCTCATGCGAAGTCCGTTCAACGCACGGTCGAGCATATGTGTTTCGATGCCTGCTTCGTGGAATGGCTTTGTCCATTCGCGCACTGCTTTGTTGGGATTCTCGCCAAACAGCAAGTTGACCTGTTCAAATCCGCCGCCATTGGTTTCCACACGGGCAAAACAACCCATCTCGATGATGGCAGGGGCAACACTAACAAGCTGGTCCACACGCGGCACATATTTCCCGGCAGACTGCCACATGTCGCGGAAAACCAAACTGAATTTCACTTCTCTTTTCATGTACTATATTATATTTTTTCGATTTTCGTAACCTTTCCTTGTCCGCCGGTAACCGTACCAACGGCAGCGACTATTGCCGCAGTTGTCTTCTGCGGAACACTTGAGGGCGCCGGTGCAACGGCTCTTGAGGGCTTCTTTGCCACCACTTCTTCCGGCGCGTATTTGTTTACCAGAAGAATCAGCCCTCTTCCCAAATAGATAAGAATCAAAAGAATTACAAACACGGTGGGCACACCAACCACCATCAATAAAAGTCCGATACCAATATTTTCCATAGTCTACATCTTGTGTGTATCACATAAGAACTTGTTTTCTGCTTGCAAAAGTAGCAAAATATCCCGTCCCCATGTTCCTTAATCCCCATTTAAACGGCGTTAAAACGTCGTTCAAACCTTAGTGCTTTCGGAAGGGGGAAAATCAGAAGGACCGGCCGTTTTGCTCAAAGGGACCGGTCGTTTGGGGCAAAACGACCGGTCCATTGGAAAAATCCCACCTTCGTGGAGAGCGAAACTATCAATACTCATTGGGACGTTTATACGAATAAAATCGTCAATTTAATCGTATAAAACGGGTCATTTATTCGAATAACCCAAAAGCTGATTATTGATGCCCATTATCGGAAGGTATAAACCTTCCAGCGAAAAGGTTTAAACCTTTCCCAAATTGGCGCCTAAAATCCCGCTGAAATCTGCCGGCAGATTTCCGTTCTCCGACAAGGAGGTTTTTCCCCAAGGGCTAGCCCTTTTGCCCGAAAGGGCTAACCGTTTTGCTCGAAAGGGCTAGCCCTTTCATTTTTCCTCCCTCCTTCCGGGCGTCGTTCCATCTGTATCTGTCAAGGCGGCGGGTTGTGTAAAATATTCGTACTTTTGTAACACATATAAAGAAGAAAAGAGATGAAACAATATTTGGATTTGTTGAACCGCGTGCTGACCGAAGGAGTCAGGAAAGACGACCGAACGGGTACGGGTACGATAAGTATCTTTGGTCACCAGATGCGCTTCCATATGGAAGACGGGTTCCCCTTGCTCACAACAAAGAAGCTACACCTGAAGTCCATCATATACGAGTTGCTTTGGTTTCTCAAGGGCGACACAAACGCAAAATATCTGCAAGAACATGGCGTAAGGATATGGAACGAATGGGCTGATGCCGACGGGAGTCTTGGACATATATATGGCTATCAATGGCGGTCGTGGCCGGACTACAATGGCGGACATATCGACCAAATAAGCCAAGCCGTGGATATGATTCTCCACAACCCGGACTCAAGACGTATTATCGTCAGCTCTTGGAACGTGGGCGACTTGGATAATATGAACCTCCCACCTTGCCATGCGTTCTTTCAGTTCTACGTAGCCGACGGCAAACTCAGTCTGCAGATGTATCAACGCAGTGCCGACATATTCTTGGGCGTTCCGTTCAATATTGCTTCTTATGCACTGTTGCTGCAGATGATGGCGCAGGTGACCGGGCTGAAAGCCGGAGATTTCATCCACACCTTGGGCGATGCGCATATCTATAGCAACCACATCGAACAGGTAAAGCTGCAGCTCACACGTGAGCCCCGCCCTCTTCCCAAGATGGAGCTCAATCCGGATGTACATAGCATCTTCGATTTCGAATACGAGGACTTCCATCTCACGGGATACGACCCACACCCCCACATCAAAGGCGAAGTGGCTGTATAAGGTCCCCCCCCGCTTATCCGTTTAACAAGACATCCTTCGTTTTTATGAGTACGATTTCAATCATTGTTGCAATTGCCGACAACAACGCAATAGGCCGTGACAACCAACTGCTATGGCATCTGCCGGCAGATATGCGACGTTTCAAAGCCCTCACGATGGGTCATACCGTGATTATGGGGCGCAAGACATTCGAATCGCTGCCCAAAGGGGCACTCCCCGGTAGACGAAACGTGGTGCTTACCACCCGACCCGGAGCCCATTTTGACGGATGCACCACCTACGCCTCATTGGAGGAAGCCTTAGGTGGCAGCGCCTCGGACGACGAGGTGTTCATCATCGGCGGCGCCAAGGTATATAGCCAGTCGCTGCAATTTGCCGACAAGATATATCTCACACTTGTTCACACCACGCCTAAGGATGCCGATGCCTTCTTCCCCACCATCGACCCAAGCCAATGGGAGGAGATAGAGCATCAGGAGTTCTCCTCAGACGACCGACACGCTTATCCATATACATTCCTCACCTATCGTAGGAAATAAAATCTTTTTAGGTCTATGAAGTTGAAAGCGATTATTGTTTCCGCATTACTGCTGTGCCTAACGACCATCATCATGTATGCCGTGGCAGAGGAGACAACAACCATGAGTGCCATTGCCGCCAAGGCCATCCAACGCGGGGATACGCCCCAGCTGATTAAGGCCCTTATCGGCAGCATGAAAGAGAAGATGGAGGTGGACGAAGACAAGTTCCCGGAGCTTATCGGGGAGGTGGAGCGTTATGCCGCCGATTGTAGCGACACAGCCTCAGTAGCCGTGCTCCACTCAATGGTCGCCGAGATGTATCACCATTATTATACATCCAACCAAAGGAAGATTGATGGTCGCCACGACATTGCCGGCTACACGCCCGAAGATATTCGCGAGTGGACTGCCGGTCATTTCACTCAAAAGATTCAGGAAGAACTCGCGGCTTCGCTCCACGAGAGTAGGTTGCTGAGAAACACATCCGCCCATACCTTCCGTGCAATCATGGAGACGGGGAAAGATGCCTCCATACTCCGGCCCTCACTCTACGATTTCCTTGCTTTCCGGGCATTAGATATCGCCCCTTCCGACGAACTCTATCAGCAGGTCATCTCATACCTCAACACCCTCCCGAACAAAAAGGCGGCAGTGCTCACCACACTCAGCTACCTAAGGTTTCGTTATGCAGATGCATCTTCGGAGAAATGCAGGAAGGAATACATTACCTCGCTCGATAGCTTGCTGGATGTTTACGCCGACAAAGACTATTCGGTAGAGATACTGGACGCCAAGCTTAGCGATGGGTTATACGGCTTCTCCTCTCCCGGAGATGCCAATGAGATGGCTGCCTGCTACGAAGCATGCCGCAAGGCAGTGGACCGCTTCCCCCACTACGAGAGGATAGGATTAATAACAAACCGATTGGCGGAGATGCAAAACCCGATGCTGCAAGCAAACGCTGCCACCACCGTCTATCCCGGGAAGATGCTTTCGCTCAAACTCAGCTATCGTAATATTGAGCAACTCACCATACGTATCTATAGTAGCCGAATGACCCCCACGGAGACTCTCTCATACAACGACGATGACAAGACCCGTGCCCGGGGAGAGTTGGTTAGGGAGGAAAAGTTTACTTTGAACATACCTAACACCTACACTACGGCAGACACCACGCTTACGATTCCCGCAGAACATTTGGGACTATATGAATACGTTATCTCCGCCACAGGTGGCAATATTAAGTCAAGCGGATTGTTTCAAGTCAGTCGCCTTGCCGGCATCTCTCGAAGCGTGACGGGTGGTAAGACCGAAGTGTTGGTTACCGACTACCTCAGCGGCAAACCCATTACGGATGCCACGGTTGAATATTACTCGGGGAAAAGCCGCGAGATGAAATCACAAGGGAGTGTCCAAACAGACAAAAACGGCATTGCCTCTTTCCCTCATAAGGATGGCAGGATGGCATATCGGGTAAGCCGTCCCGGCGACGAGCAGGTCCTGCTCACACAAGTCTATTCATCCTCGCAGCAAAGAACGAAGCAGTCAGACAGACCCCGGCTCGCGTTGTTTACCGACCGCGGACTCTATCGCCCGGGGCAGACGCTACGTTTCAAAGGCATTGCCTACAAGGCTATGACAGACAGTTCGCATGCATTGGAAGACGAGACATTTGAGGTAAGGTTGCGCGACAGCGGTGGAAATATTGTGGCTTCGCAAACCTTCCGCACCAACAGGTTTGGTTCCTTCAGCGGAGAGTTTTTATTGCCCGAGACCACTCTCAACGGGACGTTCACACTCACTTCGGACTATGCCAGCACCCGTATACGAGTGGAGGAATATAAACGCCCGACATTCCGGGTAGACATTCTGCCCTTAGAGGGTGAAATATCTTTTGGCGACACTGCCACCATACGAGGGAAGGTTGCTACATTCTCCGGTACACCTCTTCAAAGCGGAAACGTTACTTATCGCATCACCCGGCAGCCGTGGTTGCTTCGCGGATACTCTGCGGGCAGTCGTGCTTACGAGCAAGTGGCGGAAGGCGAGACTTTGGTGAATGGCGACGGCTCGTTCTCTTTTGGTTTCCTCCCCCAAAAAGATGAACGGAAGGACTATGCCTACCAATCATATCTCATATCCGTCATGCTAACCGACTCCAATGGCGAGACACAAGAAGAAACCTCCACCGTGGTTGTAGGGGAAAGCAGCATCATACTCATCGGCAATCTCCCGGAGCGCGCCGAGCGGGAATCCGTTTGTATGACTATCTCGGCAAAGACATTGAATAATGAGACAATCACCACGGATGGCCGCTACACCATCCATCAGCTAAAGGACAAAGAAACAACGTCAGAGAACGCCGGCGACGGTAACGACTCCTACGAAACGGGCCAGGTAATGGCCTCCGGATGCTTTACCTCCGATAAGGAAATAGACCGTAAGGTGTTTCAGAATCTGCCTTCGGGCCGCTACCGCATAAGTTTTGAAGCCACGGATTCGAAAGGACGGCTTGCCACCGGAGAGCAATGCTTCATATTATATAGTCTGCACGACAAAAAGCCAGCCGTGAACACACACGTATGGCTGCCCAACGAGAAAGTCTGCTGTCCTGTAGGCGAAGACGCCGAGGTGGTGTTCGGCACTTCCGATAAAAATGCGTATGTGCTCTACGAACTGTTTCATGATGGTAGTTGCATCTCACGCGAACGCATTGTGATGAGCAACGAGAATCGTCTTTTCCGTATTCCTTTCAAAGAAGATTATGGGGATGGCATCGTAGCAATGTTCACCTTCGTCAAAGACGGTAAGCTTCATAAGGCGCAGACAGAGATTCAGCGGCGACTGCCGGATAGGAAACTGACCATCACACCAACCACCTTCCGCAACCATCTGCAGCCCGGCAGC
The DNA here is from genome assembly GCA_963629885.1 of Anaerobutyricum sp. Lineage (GTDB taxonomy): Bacteria > Bacteroidota > Bacteroidia > Bacteroidales > Tannerellaceae > Parabacteroides. Next base: position 2,983 of record CAVGKO010000036.1, on the reverse strand, counting down.
AAAGAGACTTGGACCTTTAGGATACAAGATGCCGACTCCGCAGCAGTAACCGCAGAGCTGCTGGCAGGTATGTACGACGCATCTTTAGACCAAATATTGCCCGGCGGCGCACGCGAATGGACGCTCAATCCATGGCGTACAATCTATCTAAACGCTCCCACATTCAGTGGTGGCGTAGGAATGGGTAGCCGCTCTTCGTATGATGCCGGTGAACCACGCTTCACAGAGGTTCCGGAATATCAATACGACCAATTGAACTGGCAAGGCGTTATGGATGGTGGCAGACAAATGCCTCGATTCGGACGAGGCCTTATGCTGAAGTCCATGGCCGCCACCGCAATGGTGGAAGCAGAAGAATCCAATACTGCTACTGCCGACAGCAATAATCAGCCGGAGACACAAATACGAAAAGATTTTAGTGAGACAGCCTTCTTCTATCCGTCGCTACAGACAAACAATCGTGGCGACGTGACCGTGCAGTTTACATTGCCGGAAAGCAATACAACATGGAAACTACAAGCCTTGGCTCATACTTCGGATATGAAGTGCGGAGTGATGACAAGCGAGGTGGTTAGCAGCAAACCGCTTATGGTCTCTCCCAACCTTCCTCGTTTTATGCGCGAAGGCGATGAGGTGACCATCAGCACGCAGGTAATCAACCACTCAAAGGAGGCTATTTCCGGGAAGGTACGCCTCGAGCTGTTCAACGTGGCAACCAATCAACCCTTAAGCAGTCTGTCTCAACAACCGTTTGAGTTGTCTATAGACAGCGTAGCAACCGCTTCGTGGACATTCCACGCACCGAACATTATTGGTCTCGTTGGTTGCCGTATCGTTGCCGAATCGGAATCGGGTTGCGACGGAGAGCAACATCTCATACCCGTACTCTCGAACCAAATACTGATAACGGAGAGTTCGCCGATATTCCTGGCAGACATCACTCAGCAGACAATCCATCTGTCCGCAACCGCTAACAGCCATCCCTTCCAAACAACGATAGAGCTAACTGCCAACCCCATTTGGTATGCCATACAAGCGCTACCGGTATTGTCGCAACCAACCTACAACGATGTGGTCTCTTGGTTCGCTTCCTATTATAGTAATACGTTGGCAAACCATATCGCCATGGCTAACCCTCGAATACAACAGGTAATCAGTCAATGGAAAGCCGAGGGCGAAACCTCCTCCACTCTCTATTCAAATTTGGAGAAGAATACAGAGTTGAAGAATATACTGTTGGAAGAAACGCCTTGGGTGTTGGCAGCCAAAGACGAGACAGAGCAGAAGAGACGTCTCTCGCTATTGTTCGACACCAACCGAGCCAACGAACAACGCGGAGTGGCACTGCGTCGGCTCATGGAACTACAGGCTGAAGATGGTGGCTGGAGTTGGTTCAAAAGCTTCCCTACAAGCCGTTCGCTAACGCTTTATATCTTAAAAGGTATGTCGCAACTATCCGAAATGAATGCCATTACTTATACCGATGAAGAAAAAGAAATGCAGGTAAAGGCTCTTCATTACCTGGACAGTCAGATACAATCGGACTACGAACACCTGAAAAAGAACGACAAGAAATGGCGCAACAGTTTACCGAACGCTTCGCAGATGGAGTACTTGTTTGTTCGCAGTTCGTATAACGACACACCCGACACGGAAGGAGCACGCGATGCTATCCGTTTCTACACAACACAGGCGGAGAAGAACTGGCGTAAGCAATCGCTCCACGAGAAGGGCGAAACTGCTCTGCTGATGTATCGCTGTGGGAAAAAGAATGTAGCAAACGACATCTTGGCATGGCTGCGCAAAACAGCCACAACCTCAACCGAGCAAGGCACGTATTGGGCAAACAACCGAAGAGAGACGGGCAACTATTTCACATCTCCCATCGAAACACATTGTCTCTTAATGTCCGTCTTCAATGCTCTGTCACCCCAAACAAAAGAAACAGACCTTATGAAGCAATGGTTGCTCAACCAAAAACGCACCCAACATTGGGAGTCTACGCCGACAACGTTGAATGCCATCTACGCCTTGATACAAACCGGCAGCAACTGGGTCAATGAGGACAACCTTTGCACGGTGACCATCGGTAACAACACTTATAGTACCACCAACGGGGAAACGGCAACCGGATATATCAAAGTCGTGCTGGATGAGAACACAAACATTCAAAACGTAGATACCGTTTCATTCCTCAAGAAGGGAAATGCACCGGCATGGGGAAGTGTGTACCAACAGTTCTTCGAGGACATCAACGAGGTCACAAAGCAGAAAGGTGCGCTTAGCATTGAAAAGAAATTGTTTGTTGAAGACGGTAGCGGACAAAAGATAACACCTGTGGAGGGCGGACGACTCCGAATAGGAGACAAAGTGGTTGTACGCCTAACAGTCCGCTCTGACCGAGAGATGGATTACGTATGCGTTAAAGACCTGCGGGCAGGATGCTTTGAACCCGTGAGCCAGATATCCGAGACAAAGTTCCGTGATGGAGTGGTCTACTACCAGTCGCCGACCGATGTCTCTGAGAACTTCTTCTTCAACCGTCTGCCGAAAGGCACGTTTGTTATAGAATATCCCGTATATGTGTCCCGTAGCGGCGAGTACACCGGTGGTATCAGCAATATTCAATGTCTGTATGCACCCGAGTTTGTTTCACATACCGAGGGGTCTCGGGTTTCGGTTGATAATTAATGTACGTCCTTTTGTTCTTTTGACTATCTTTGCCGGCACAGGGTAAACATTTAGCTAAAGATGAAACAGATTATTTTTATTTTTATGGCAATCGTATTGGCTACCGGAGTGGCTTTAGCCGAAGGGAAAGCCATTATTGCTGCCGATGAGACCTCTTACGATTTTGGACAAATAGAAGAAGACAACGGGAAGGTATCCGTAAAATTCACCATAAAGAACGAAGGAGACAGTCCGCTTGTCATCACTCGCGTCATAGCCTCTTGTGGATGTACAACACCGGAATGGACCAAAG
>CAVGKO010000035.1:0-11405 GCA_963629885.1 Anaerobutyricum sp. | reverse complement strand
TTTTGTGGCCTGTAATTAGTTGAAAACGAAAAAAAGAATGGATAAAGTTAGCTACGCTCTCGGTCTGAGTATCGGAAACAATTTCCAGAACTCGGGCATCAACAGTCTCAACACAGAAGACTTCGTAAAGGGTATAAACGATGTTTTGAAGGGCGAGACTCCGGAAATAAGTTATGATGAAGCGAAACAGATAATCAACGACTACTTCACGAAGCTTCAGAAGGAAAGATTTGAAATCAACAAGAAGGCAGGCGAAGAATTCCTGAGCATCAATAAGGGGAAAGCCGGAGTGGTAACTCTCCCGAGCGGATTGCAATATCAGGTGCTTCATATGGGCGACGGTCCGAAGCCATCGGCTTCCGACAGCGTGAAATGTCATTATCACGGCACGTTGATTAACGGCACAGTGTTCGACAGTTCTGTGGAGCGCGGCAAGCCGGCGGTGTTTGGTGTGTCGCAGGTGATACCCGGATGGGTGGAGGCGTTGCAGATGATGCCGGTAGGTTCGAAGTGGAGATTGTTTATTCCCTCCGATTTGGCTTACGGCGAACGCGGAGCCGGAGGCGCAATAGAGCCTAACAGCACGTTGGTGTTTGATGTTGAATTATTAGACATAGTAAAATAATTGATAGAGAAAAAATGAAAAAGATTAATGTATTAGCAGCTACGGTTATCGTAGCATTGGGTATCAGCGCTACATCTTGCGATTCCAAGAGAAGTGTAAGTATGAGCACGGGTATAGACAGTGCAAGTTATGCCATCGGTATTGCCAATGGCGCCATGTTCGGACAGCATTTGGGCGACGTGCCCGGTGGTCCTGTCAACATCGACAACTTGGTAGCAGGCTTCGAGGCTGCGCTCAAGGGTGATTCTTCGAGCATGAAGATGACGATGGAAGAGGCACAGCAATACCTCAACACTTACTTTGTGGAGACACAGGCTCGCGAGGCTCAGCAGGCAAAGGAAGAGGGCGAGAAGTTCTTGGCCGAGAACAAGACGAAGGACGGCGTTATCACCACAGAGAGCGGATTGCAGTATAAGGTGATTACCGAGGGAACAGGTGCAAAGCCGACATTGGAAGACAAGGTGAAGGTACACTACACCGGCACATTGCTCGACGGCACCAAGTTTGACAGCTCTGTAGACCGTGGCGAGCCGGCTGAATTCAGCTTGGAGCGCGTTATCCGTGGATGGACCGAGATTCTTCAGCTTATGCCTGTAGGTTCGAAGTACACTGTTTGGGTTCCTTCCGAGCTTGGTTATGGCGAACGCGGCACACGCGGCATCAAGGGCAACAGCGTGCTGAAGTTTGATATCGAACTCTTGGATATCGTAACGCCGGAGAAGAAATAATATTCCATTTGTAGACTAAGAGGGCGGGCGAGCCATGCTAAAGCGCATGGTTCGCCCGCTTTTTTATGTGTTTTGCGCTTTTTCTCTTGCAGAATGATAGTTCGTTCGAAAAAATCACGTACTTTTGATACGAAAATACGACAAGCATATAATAAAGCGAAAGAACGATATGGAAAAGATAGACAAACTGGACAAGCAGATACTTAACATCATCTCGAAGAACGCAAGAATCCCGTTCAAGGACGTTGCCGAGGAGTGCGGCGTGTCGCGTGCCGCCATCCATCAGAGGGTGCAGCGCATGATGGACATGGGGGTGATTGTTGGCTCGGGCTATCACATCAGCCCGAAGGCTTTGGGATACAACACGTGCACATACATCGGCGTGAAATTGGAGAAGGGTTCGATGTATAAGGACGTGGTGCCCGAGTTCGAGAAGATACCCGAGGTGGTGGAATGTCACTTCACTACCGGTCCCTACACCATGCTTATCAAGCTGTATGCATGCGACAACGAGCATTTGATGGCCCTCTTGAACGGCAAGATTCAGGAAATCCCCGGCGTAACGGCCACTGAGACGCTGATATCCCTGTCGCAAAGCATCAAGCGCGAGATACCCGTCAGCGACGACCTATGTGATTGACGTAAGGGATATCCCATGGAGTTATATACTACAGTCCGCATACCCGAGCCACCTTTCCGCCTCGGACCGGGGGAGAGGATACTATTGCTCGGGTCGTGTTTTGCGGAAAACATCGGGGCGAAGATGGAAGAGGGCAAGATGGATGTCGACATCAACCCCTTCGGCACGCTCTACAACCCCTCGTCCATTGCCACGGCGCTAAGGATGCTGCTCCACCCCGAGCGGTTCACCGAAAACAACCTATTCCATCACGAAGGCGTTTATCACAGCTTTGCGCATCACAGCCGTTTCTCTTCCATCTCCAAAGAAGAATGCCTTGACAACATCAACCTAAGATTGTTTGCCTCGGCGGAGAAGATACGCCAAACGAGGTGCTTGATGATAACCTTGGGCACTGCCTACGTCTATCGGCTGAAGAGCACGGGCGAGGTGGTGGCCAACTGCCATAAGTTGCCCGAGGATATGTTCACGAGGGAAATGCTGGAGGTTGATGAGGTGGTGAAGGAATGGAAGGAGCTGCTGCTCTCCATCTGGGAGCAATGCCCGGAGCTTAAGGTGCTCTTCACCGTTAGTCCGATACGCCACCTCAGGGACGGCGCCCACGCGAACCAGCTCAGCAAAGCCACGCTCCTGCTTTTTGCGGAGGCCATGAGGAGCAGCTTTCCCGAGAGGGTGACCTACTTCCCCGCATACGAGATAATGATGGACGAGCTGAGGGACTACCGTTTTTATGCCGACGACATGCTCCACCCCTCCCCTCTTGCCGTGGATTATCTGTGGCAAAAGTTCGCCGAGAGTTTTCTCTCAGATGCTACGAGGGCGATGCTGAAGGAATGGGCAGGCATCCGCCGGGCGCTTGAGCACCGGCCGTTTAATCCCGAGGGCGAGGAATACAAACGCTTTCTGTCGCAAACTTTGTTAAAGATGAAACGTATTAGCGAGAATTTTCCGTCTTTTGACTGCTCAAAAGAGATGGAAACGATAGAGAGTAAACTTAAGTGAGATGGAATACACGATAAAAGAAATAGCCGGGGCGATTGGCGTGAGGTCAAAGAACCTGAAGGAGGGCACCGTCAGCACCTTGCTTACCGACAGCCGGAGGCTTTCAGCGCCGGAGGAGAGTCTCTTCTTCGCCCTCAAGACAAAGACCAACGACGGCCATAAATATATCGGCGAGCTATATAAGCTGCGCGTACGCAACTTTGTGGTGAGCGAGATGCTTCCGGAGTTCGACAAGATGACAGACGCCAACTTCCTCGTGGTGAAAGACACCCTCCACGCGCTTCAGAAGCTTGCGGCGTATCATCGCAAGAAGTTCGACATCCCCGTCATAGGCATCACGGGAAGCAACGGCAAGACCGTGGTGAAGGAGTTTCTCTACCAGCTTTTGCATAAGGACTTCAACATTGTGCGCTCGCCCCGAAGCTACAACTCGCAGCTGGGCGTACCCCTCTCGGTGTGGCAGATGAACGAGAAGCATACCTTGGGAATCTTCGAGGCAGGCATCTCGCAGCCCGACGAGATGGAGAAGCTGAGGCCCATCATACAGCCCACCATAGGCATCATCACCAATATCGGTGAGGCGCATCAGGAGAACTTCGTATCCACCTCGCGCAAATGCCTCGAGAAGCTCACCCTCTTCAGCGAGAGCGAGGCCATCATATATAACGGCGACGACGCCATCATCTCCGACTGCATCGAGGCGGCATGCCTCTCGCATAAGGCCATTGCCTGGAGCCGTAAGGACACGGAGGCGCCGCTCTACATTGAGACCATACAAAAGAAAGCCTCGGAGACCACCATCAGGTGCACCCTGCTGGGAATGTCGCAAGAATATACCATCCCGTTCACCGACGAGGCATCCATCGAGAATGTTATCCACTGCCTTGCCGTCATGCTCTACTTGAAGCCTACCAGCGTGGCCGAGGCAGGGAAGTTCAAGAGGCTGGAGCCCGTGGACATGCGCCTCGACGTGAAGCAGGGCGTAGCGGGATGTCTGCTCATCAACGACGCATACAATTCGGATATCAACTCCCTTGACATAGCCCTCGACTTCCAGCAGAGCCGCCAGGTGGACAAGAAGATGAAGCGCACGCTGATTCTATCCGACATATTGCAGTCGGGCACCCTGCCCAAGCTGCTTTACAAGAAGGTTGCCGACCTTGTGTTGCGCAAGAAGGTGGACCGCCTCATTGGCATCGGGCACGATGTGAAGGACTATGGCTACCTCTTCGAGATGGAGAAGGAGTTTTATGAGACTACCGACGAGTTTCTCCGCTCGCCTGCCATCCGAAGCTTCAACAACGAACTCATACTGCTCAAGGGCTCGCGCAGCTTCCACTTCGAGCGCATACAAGAGATGCTGGAGAAGAAGGTGCACGAGACTATCCTTGAGGTCAACCTCGATGCCCTTGTGCATAACTTCAACCTCTACCGCTCGAAGCTCCGCCCCGAGACCAAGATGGTATGTATGGTGAAGGCCTTTGGCTATGGCGCCGGCTCTTCAGAGCTTGCCAAGACACTGCAGGAGCATCGCTGCGACTATCTTGCCGTGGCTGTTGCCGACGAGGGGGCGGACCTCCGCAAGGAGGGCATCTCGATACCCATCATGGTGATGAACCCCGAGTTTGGCAGCTTCAACTCTCTCTTCGAAAACCTTCTGGAGCCGGAGGTGTATAGCTTCCGCCTCTTGGACGCTCTCATCAGAGAAACAGAAAGAAGGGGCATCACCTCCTTCCCAATACATATCAAAGTGGATACGGGCATGCACCGCCTGGGCTTCCGTCCCGGCGACATGGAGGAGGTGTGCCGAAGACTCAAGGACCAGTGCGGAGTGGTGGTACGCTCCGTGTTCTCGCACCTTGCAGGCAGCGACTCCAAGGAGTTCGACGACTTCACCAAGATGCAGCTCGAGACCTTCGCCGCCGCTGCCGCGAAGCTGGAGGAAGGCCTTGAGCATCCCGTCATCAAGCATATCCTCAACACGGCGGGCATTGAACGTTTTGCGGACTATCAGATGGACATGGTGCGCCTCGGCATCGGGCTCTATGGCATCAGCGCCTCGGGAATGGAGGGGCCGCGCAACGTCAGCACCCTGAGGACAACCATCCTTGAGATACAGCAGGTGCCCAAGGGCGACTCCGTGGGATACAGCCGCCGCACGTTTGTGGACCGCGACTCGCGCATCGCCATCATCCCCATAGGGTATGCCGACGGATTGGACCGCAGGCTGAGCAACCGCGTGGGGGAAGTATCCATCGGTGGTCATCGCTGCCCCATCATCGGAAATATCTGCATGGACGCCTGCATGGTGGACGTCACCGACACCGATGCCAAGGAAGGCGACCCCGTGATTGTGTTCGGCGACGACCCGTCGGTGTGCGAGATAGCCGAGAAGCTGGGCACCATCCCGTATGAGATACTCACCTCCGTCTCGCCGAGGGTCAAGAGGGTATATTTCCGCGAATAGCATCCTATGTAATAGTTTAAAAGAGGAAGGCTGCGCCACAGAGGGGTTCGCTCCGAGGCGCAGCCTTTTTGTTTCCATCCGCAAGGGGTTGCTACATCCCTTCGGCACATCGTCGTACCCCTACAACGTTAATAGATGTTTATGGTTTATATCGTCGTACCCCTACGACGATGTGTTTTTGTTTCAAAACAGACAGTCGTACCCCTACAACGTTAAAGAACGTTTACGATTTTCATCGTCGTACCCCTACGACGATATGTTTTTGCTTTGTTTCCTATCGTCGTACCCCTACGCTGATGTATTTTATTAACATTTGGCATCGTCGTACCCCTACGCCGATAGATTTTCTTTTTGTTTCCTATCGTCGTACCCCTACGACGTTAAAGATTATTTACATTTGGGACTGTCGTACCCCTACGCCGATGCTGTCAATTAACATTTGACATCGTCGTACCCCTACGCCGATGGGTATAATTTTTGAAAGGCATCGTCGTACCCCTACGCCGATGGGTATAATTTTTGAAAGGCATCGTCGTACCCCTACGCCGATGGGTATAATTTTTGAAAGGCATCGTCGTACCCCTACGCCGATGGGTATAATTTTTGAAAGGCATCGTCGTACCCCTACGCCGATGGGTCTCTTTTTTGCGGGGACTGTTGTACCCCTACACCGATGTGTCTCTTTTTGCGGGGGACCGTTGTACCCCTACGCCGATGGGTCTCATTTTTGCGGAGACTGTTGTACCCCTACGCCGATGTGTCTCATTTTTGCGGGGGACCGTTGTACCCCTACGCCGATGTGTCTCTTTTTTGCGGGGTATCGGCGTAGGGGTACAACGATGCTAACACTCCCCGTGCAGGGGCCTTGCAGAAAAGCTACGGCTTGGCACCTTCCCCCATAAACACACTCGGCCCCGGCGGAAGGACTCCACCGGGGCCAAGCTGCTCCCTTTTAGGTCTTCACAGATCAAAAAAGACAGACTCTTTTAAGATTTACAGCAAGCTGCTTTTTCGCCCGTCGCGGGTTACTTGGCGGGAAGGGCCTTACGGCTTCCCCCGCCGCGCGCCTGCACATTTTTGACTATGAATTTTATTTAATGATTGTCTTCTTTGGTGTCTCGCCTTCAACGCTTACAACCACCACTCCCGCCGGAGCAACGAGTTGTATGTTGTCGGAGGCTGCCACTGTTTTCTCCACTATCCTACCGAGCATGCTCGTTACGGTCACCGTCTTGCCTGCTGCGCCCTTAACCGTTACGCAGCCCTTGCCGGCAATAATCTTCACGCCCGGAGCATCGATGCCTTCGTTTGCCGTCGGCACAATGTCGCTCTTATACATATTGAACATTGCGGCAGTAGTCTTCTGGTCAACCAAGACGGGCACGCCGTTCATGATGCCAACGTAGCCGTCCTTGTTTCTCAGATAGAAGTCGGCATCCGGATTGTTCTCAATCTTGTCGACCAGTTCGAAGGCAAACGTACCACGGTTGAGCTGACCGCTGGCGATGGTGAGAGTATCGTTGGTGCCGGAGATAACCAGCGAGTCACCCACGTGTATACCCCTCACAAAGCCGAGGCGCGTCATGCCGTGATAGCTTCCGTCCGTAGAGTCGGCCAACGACACGAGGTATTTGGCAGCAATGCATTCTCTATCTGCCGTAGCGCCGCTAACGTGAATCTTCTCACCCACGTCGTAGTGGTGGGCATCCACAGCCAAGAGGTAGGTAGGCATCACCTTCTCGTTCCATACATAAGCCGTATCGAGGAAGAGCGATGCGTTGTGAGTATATTCCTTATTGTTGTATATACCGAGGAAGGTCTTGCCCTCTTTGCCGTTGTCGCTCTTGAAGAGGTTTTGGGAATCCTCATAGAGGAAGCGGCTCGGCTCGTCGCTCTTGAATATCTCGACATAAGCAGTGTCAGAGAAGGCTATGCCGTCGTCCACTGTCTCGCCGATGTGGCGGAACAGCTGGTGAGTGTTGCTTATGATGGAGAACATCGAAGTGCGCGAGGCAGAGGACTCGTCTTCGTAGATATTCATCGACGTCAGGTCAACCAAAACCTTTTCGCCAGTCTTACTATTAACCATCGAGTACCAGTCAACGCCGTCGATTGTTGTAGTCTTCATCACGTCGAAGCTTACCGGAGTACCCGTTTTAGCCATCTTATACCTGCCGTTCTCCTTCACACACCACAGCGTGTCGCCGTCGATAACGGCTGTGTAGTAGTAGTGAGTCTTCATGAGTTTTACGCTCTTGCCGTCGATGGCCTCGGCGCCATACTCCTCGGTAGTCATATGCAGCTTAAACTGTGCGCTTCCTCCGTTGGGGTCTACATAAACGTAGCCGTTCTCGTCGATGTTCACCTTCATGTCGTTCTCATGTCCGTCGTAGAAGTAGAACTCGTAGTACATGAGGTCGCGATAAGCGCCGTCGTATACGAAGCGTCCCAGCAGCGGGTCTTTCTTGTAGGCATCGGGCACAGTATTAAGCTTCACCGTGTCGCCCATACCGGTAGACACCAGTATATCGTCGCTCTTGAGGTTCGAGATGGCATAAAACTCCTTGTCCTTAATCTCCACACCAAAGCTGTTGCGCATAATCTCGTCGGTAGCGCGGTTGCGGATGGTGGAGAGTCCGGTGGACAGATTGGTATAGACGGCCCACTGTGCTCGTGCGTCCTCGTTGAGGTTCACCTCTTCCTCCGACTTCATACCGTCGGCAGTGTAGTACTTGCCGTTGTACTGCGGGTTGAGCTTATTGTGGGTAAACAGAATCGAGTATATGTCGCTCTCCACAATGTAGACAATGGTTCCGCCGGCAGCTATGAGGCTGTCCTTGGTGGCGATGGTGCTATTCAAGGCGGCAATGATGCTGTCGCGGGCGGCAATGATGCTGTCGCGCATTGCTATCGCCAGGCGTTCCTGCTCCTTGAGGAGACTGTCGCGGGCAGCAATGATGCTATCCTTCTTCGAGAGGTCGCCGTTATACTTATTAATGCTGTCGTTGACGGCTGCCACAAGCTCCTCATACTTGGTCTCTGCTATGCGGGCGTTGGCAGCAATGGTGCTGTCTTTGGCAGCTATCTTGACGTTGTAATCCTCAATGAGGTTATCCTTAAGTGCCGTGATGCTGTCTTGCTTAGCCTTGGCAATGCTGTCGTTGACCGCAAGGAGACTGTCGCGCGAGGCAATGATGCTCTTGAGGGCTTCAATGTCGCCGCAATACTTGTTGATGCTGTCGTGAGCAGCCGATGAGATGCTGTCGAGCTTGGCTGCCGCTATATTGTTGTTGGCGGCAATGATGCTGTCTTTTGCCAGTATCTCGTTATCGTATGCATTGATGAGGCTGCCAAGGCTGTCGCGCTGGGCCTTAGCGATGCTGTCTTGCTCCATAAGCTTCTTGTCGCGCAGGGTAATGATACTGTCGCGGGCAGCAATAATGCTATCCAGCAAAGCGATGTCGCCCTTATACCCGATGGCGGCTTTCGCAAGGCTGTCTTGCTTGGCTGTTGCTATGCTGTCGCGAGCGGCAATGATGCTGTCTTTTGCGGCAATCTCGCTATCACGCAAACCTAAGATGCTGTCGCGCTCGGCAGTGAGCTTAAGGCGTTCTGCCTTGGCAAGGCTGTCTTGCTCCATAATCTTCTTGTCGCGGATATCGATGATGCTGTCGCGGGCAGAGATAACGCTATCCAGCAATGCGATGTTGCCTTTATACTTGGTGAGGCTGTCCTTGGCGGCTTTCGCGAGGCTGTCCACCTTGGCTTCTGCTATGCGGGCATTGGCAGCAATGGTGCTGTCTTTGTCTGCTATCCTGCCGTTGTAATCATCAATGAGGTTGTTCTTAACCGTCGTGAGGCTGTCGCGCTCTGCCTTGGCGATGCTGTCTTGCTCCACAAGCTGTTTGTTGCGCTCAGCAATGATGTTGTTGAGAGCATCAATGTCGCCACTATACTTCATGATGCTGTCGCGAGCGGCTTTAGAGATGCTGTCTTGCTTAGCCTTGGCAATGCTGTCGTTGGCTCTGATGACGCTGTCTTTTGCCAGTATCTCGCTATCGCGCAAACGTGAGAGACTGTCGCGCTCGGCAGTGAGCTTGCTGCGCTCTGCAGCGGCAAGGCTGTCTTGCTCGGCAACACGCTTGGTGTAGTCGGCAATGATTCTGTCGCGCTCGGCAAGGTCGCCGTTATACTTATTAATACTGTCGAGGGCAGCTTTGGTGATGCTGTCGGTCTTCGCTGCGGCAATGCTGTCGTTGGCTCTGATGATGCTATCCTTCATCGCTATCTCTTTGCTGCGAGCATTGGAGATGCTATCCTTCAGAGACGTGAGGCTGTCGCGCTCCGCCTTGGCGAGGCTGTCTTGCAGGGCAAGCTGCTTGTTGAGGGCAGTAATGTCGCCACTATACTTGGCTATACTGTCGCGAGCGGCTTGAGAGATGCTGTCTTGCTTGGCCTGAGCTATGCGGGCATTGGCGGCAATGATACTGTCTTTTGCATCTATCTTGCTATCGTAATCATCAATGATGCTTTGCTTAAGATTCGTGAGGCTGTCGCGCTCCGCCTTGGCAAGGCTGTCTTGCAGGGCAATCTGTTTGTTGCGTGCAGCAATGATACTGTCGCGGGCATCAATGTCGCCACTATATTTAAGAATACTGTCGTGGGCAGCTTTCGAGATGCTGTCTTGCTTAGCCGTGGCAATGCTGTCGTTGACTTTGATGATGCTGTCTTTTGCCAGTATCTCGCTATCGCGCAAACGTGAGAGACTGTCGCGTTCGGCAGTAAGCTTCCGGCGTTCTGCCAGGGCAATGCTGTCTTGCTCGGCAACACGCTTGGTGTAGTCGGCAATGATTTTGTCGCGCTCGGCAAGGTCGCCGCTATACTTATTGATACTGTCGTTGGCGGCTTTGATAATGCTGTCGGACTTAGCTGTTGCTATGCTGTCGTTGGCTTTGATGATGCTGTCTTTCCTTGCTATCTCTTTGGTGCGGGCATCAGAGATGCTATCCTTCAGAGACGTGAGGCTGTCGCGCTCCGCCTGGGCAATGCTGTCTTGCTCGGCAAGTTTCTTGTTGCTGGCAGCAATGAGACTGTCGCGCTTGGCAACGTCGGTCTTATACTTTGCAATGCTGTCGAGGGCAGCCTTCGAGATGCTGTCTTGCTTTGCCTTGTAGATGCTGTCGTTGGCTTTGATGATGCTGTCTTTGGCAGCTATCTCGCTATTGCGTAAACTTGAGAGGCTGTCGCGCTCGGCAGTAAGCTTGTTCTTCTCTGCCGTGGCAGCGCTGTCTTTTTGGGCAATGAGCTTCTGATAGTAGATTATGATAGTGTCGCGCTTGGCAACGTCGCCACTATACTTAAGAATGCTGTCGTTGGCAGCCTTGGTGATGCTGTCTTGCTTTGCCTTGGCAATGCTGTCGCAAGCCCTTATGAGGCTGTCTTGCTTTGCTATCTCGTAGGCGCGTGTCCGTGTGATGCTATCCTTCAAGGCCGAGAGGCTGTCGCGCTGAATCTTGGAGATGCTGTCTTGAGCCCTGGCGATGCTGTCGCGAACCCTGATGATGCTGTCCTGCACTGCAAGGATGCTATCCCTTAATGCTATGTTGCCATTCACCTTTGCTATGCTATCCTTAGCGGCAAGGATGCTGTCTTGTGCTGCTTGAGTAATGCTGTCGCGTTTCGACTTGGCAATACTGTCTTGTATATGGTAGATACTGTCTTTTGCCGCTATTATGCTGTCCTGGACATGTATGATACTGTCCTGAGCACGAATGATACTGTCTTTCTTAGCCTGAGCGATGCTGTCGGCCTTGGATGCCAAGTCGTCTATGGCTTTCTTGGCTTGGGCGATGCTGTCGGCTTTCACCACAGCCATGCTGTCGCGCCTTAGCACCTCGTCCCTCGATACGCCGCCACCTACTGCTGCTGCTGCCACAGGGCTGG
>CAVGKO010000034.1:9916-11477 GCA_963629885.1 Anaerobutyricum sp. | reverse complement strand
GATCCGTGGAGTACGATAGGGAAGCCCGGCAATTTTTCCATAACTGCATCCAATACATCGAATGCCAATGGAGGAGGAACCAAGCGACCAGTAGCCGGGTCAACGTGGCACTGCTCCGGCTTGAACTTGTAAGCACCGTGAGAAGTACCGATAGAGATAGCCAAAGAGTCGCAACCCGAACGAGTAGCGAAATCGATTACCTCTTCAGGGTTGGTATAGGTGTGGTGGTCTGAAGAAACTTCGTCTTCAACGCCTGCCAATACACCAAGCTCGCCCTCAACAGTTACATCGAACTGATGAGCATAGTCAACTACCTTCTTTGTCAAAGCGATGTTCTCTTCGTAAGGCAGATGTGAACCGTCAATCATCACTGAAGAGAAACCTGAGTCGATACAGCTTTTGCAAGTCTCAAACGTATCACCGTGGTCCAGGTGAAGAACAATCTGAGGATTGGCACAACCCAATTCCTTTGCATATTCAACAGCACCCTGAGCCATGTAACGCAGCAGTGTTGCATTGGCATACTGGCGAGCGCCCTTGGATACCTGCAAGATAACCGGAGACTTTGTTTCAACAGCAGCCTTGATGATAGCCTGCATCTGCTCCATGTTATTAAAGTTGAAAGCCGGAATTGCATATCCGCCTTTGATGGCCTTGGCAAACATTTCTCTCGTGTTTACCAAACCTAAATCTTTGTAGTTTACCATTGTTGTATATGTTATTATGTTAATGATTTAAACTTGGACAAAGGTAGAAACATATCCGTATATATTATGCTGTTAAACATATAAAATAACACAAAAGTCTCGCATCAAGGAAAAAATAGATGGAATTCCTTTGTTTGTCTATGGCAAATGCATACTTTTGCAGACCTATTTACCGGTTACCACGTATAACGTACATACATAGGAGTATAAACAAATAAGATAAAGAAGCAATGAAAAAAGGAATTCATCCCGAAAACTATCGTCCTGTCGTATTCATGGACATGTCTAACGGTGATAAGTTTATCACTCGTTCAACCATCAACGCAAAAGAAACCATTGAAATCGACGGCGTTGAATATCCGTTGGTGAAGGTCGAAATCTCCAACACTTCACATCCGTTCTACACAGGTAAGTCGAAGTTGGTGGATACTGCCGGACGTGTTGATAAGTTCATGAGCCGCTACGGTGACCGCAAGAAAAAATAACTGATAGCATTATCAGATAAAAGACGGGTTGTATCTCTATGGATGCAACCCGTTTTTGTTATCCCCCAACCCCACATTTTGCTTTTCCAAAGCGTATGTTTACTTTTGCCACAAATCGAAAACAGACATGAAAACACAAGAAGAATTACTCGACATTCTCAGCCACTTTGCGCTGACAGAAAAAGTTGTTTCCGCCGAACCTTTCGGCAACGGACACATCAACGACACATTGAAGGTAACCAACGACAAAGGAGAAATCCGATATGTCTTGCAACGCATCAACCACCAGATTTTTACCAATGTGGATATGCTGCAAAACAATATTCATATAGTAACAACCCATATCCGTGAGAAGCTGGAGGCACAGGG
>CAVGKO010000034.1:7710-9906 GCA_963629885.1 Anaerobutyricum sp. | reverse complement strand
AAATAACCCCTGCCCTATCCTACGAAGCCGGAAATGCGTTCGGCGATTTCCAGTCCATGCTCGCAGACATTCCCGAAGGAACATTGGGCGAAACCATACCCGACTTCCATAATATGGCATTCCGCTTGGAGCAGTTCCGCGAGGCAGTGAAAGCTGACGTCGTTGGGCGATGCAAGGAAGTGCCCGACCTTATTCAGGAGATTGAGAAACGTGCCGATAGCATGTGCATACAGGAGCGTTTGTATCGCGAGGGGAAACTCACGAAGCGCATCAATCATTGCGACACGAAGGTCAACAACATACTCTTCGATGCCGACACAGACAAGGTGCTCTGCGTAATTGACCTCGACACCGTTATGCCGGGCTTCGTGCTGTCGGACATCGGTGACTTTATCCGCTCGGGAGCAAACACCGGTGCAGAGGACGACGAGGACCTCGACAACGTAGGTGTGAATATGGATATCTTCAAGGCCTACACCCGTGGCTATGTGGAGAGGGCTAAATCGTTCCTCACCCCGCTTGAGATAAGTATGCTTCCCTACGGCGGCCGTCTGCTTACGTATATGCAGACCGTTAGGTTCCTCACCGACTATCTCGGTGGCGACACATATTATAAGACACACCGTCCGGGGCACAATCTGATTCGTACACGGGCACAATTCAAACTCTTGCAAAGCTTGGAAGAACATGCCGAAGAGATGGATAGCTTCGTAAAAGAGCTATAGCAGAGCACCGGACTTCAGAGAAAGAGAAAAAGCACTTTCCTAACCCTTAGTAGATTAGAAAAGTGCTTTTCTTATGTCCAAAAGTAAAACGACGAGTCTTATTGCAGACCTTCCGTCGTCACTTCTTTGTCAATCTTCTTAATCATTCCCTGAAGAACCGCGCCCGGTCCCAATTCAATGAAGTGGTCGGCACCTGCGCCAATCATATTCCTTATGCTCTGAGTCCAACGCACGGGGGCAGTCAACTGGGCAATAAGGTTTGCCTTGATTGTTTCAGGGTTTGTCTCGCCAAGGGTACTTACATTCTGATAGACGGGACACTTCGGCTCATTAATCGGAGTAACCTTGATGGCGGCAGCCAACTCGGAACGTGCCGGCTCCATCAACGGCGAGTGGAACGCGCCGCCTACCTTTAATTTAATGGCACGTTTGGCACCGGCAGCCAGAGCCTTCTCGCAAGCTTGGTCGATACCGGAGATGGTACCGGAGATAACCAACTGGCCCGGGCAGTTGTAGTTGGCACAAACAACCACTTCGTCTTTTATGCCTGCACAAATCTCTTCAACCGTTTCGTCCGGCAAAGCCAATATGGCTGCCATGGTTGAAGGAGCAGCCTCGCATGCCCTCTGCATAGCCATCGCACGCTTGGACACCAGCTTAAGTCCGTCTTCAAACGACAATGCACCGGCTGCAACAAGGGCTGAGAACTCGCCCAAGGAGTGACCCGCTGTCATATCCGGTTTAAACTCCTCGCCCAATGTCTTGGCAAGGATAACAGAGTGTAAAAATACGGCAGGCTGAGTAACCTTTGTCTGTCTTAAATCTTCGTCCGTCCCGGCGAACATAAGGTCGGTGATGCGGAATCCAAGAATCTCGTTGGCTTTCTCAAACAATTCTTTCGCCAAAGAATTACCGTCATACAAATCCTTACCCATCCCAACAAACTGTGCTCCCTGACCGGGAAATACATACGCTTTCATTCTATTCTGTTCTTTTTCTAATTTCAGTTTTTTAAGACGGCGCAAAGGTAATAAATTTGGAATAACAGGGTGACTGTCCGCTACAAATAGTATCTTTGCCGCGTTCGAAAGGACAATGATTAACATATAACTAAACATTGATATCATGAACAATTTATTATTCTTAGGAAATTTGGGTACAGGCGAAATTGTTATCATCGCCATTATTGTATTGTTGCTTTTCGGTGGCAAGAAAATCCCCGAACTGATGAAAGGTATTGGTAAGGGCGTAAAGAATTTCAAAGACGGTGTAAAAGGTTTGGAAGACGACATTAAGATAGAAGACAACGATAAGAAGTAGAAGAAATGGAAGAATTGGAACAAGAAGAGATGTCTTTCTGGGACCACCTGGAAGAACTTCGTTGGACTTTATTCCGTTCTATTCTAGCGCTCTTTATTTTCACCATCGGTAGTTTTGCCTTTATGCGTGATTTGTTTGATCACGTTATTAT